>CAISQQ010000387.1 GCA_903887655.1 uncultured Burkholderiales bacterium | reverse complement strand
TGACAGTGGCCACCCACAGGGGGAGGAGGGCGCGTCGAGACTGGGCTCGGGTTGGGGTTGAGGTTTCGATCATGGTGAAGATTGCCAAAAAAAGTTAAACAAATGAAAACGCGAAATTCAAATAAAAGCACTAGCCTTTAACTGTCTTTGCCCTCGGTCTTGATCTTGGTGTCACTGCTCAACACATTCACGGACAGGGGCGAGGAGAGGAGTCGAATCCAGGAAACCTCCCCGCGGCTGTTTTCTTGACGACCGATATCAAGCGTGCCTTCTAGGCGCAGGGGACCCTCTTGGTGGGCGATGAGGAGATGGGCTTGAGGCGGCGCCAATTTCACGAGCACCGTGTTGACGGGCAAGTCATTGGCTGGGCCATCATCGTCTTCATTGACCTCCAAGGCTTGGGGGGCCAAGAGAAATCGGCCTTTTTGCAAAAGGTCGGTTTTGACCATGAAGCCGCGAATCGCCACCGCTTGACCCGCCAAGGCCAAGGCTTTGGGGGAGAACTGCATGCCTTTGGGGCCGATGGGGGAGAGAAAAAATTCTTGAAACGTGATGGTCGTGGCCTTGGCCGGTTGAACCCAGGCGGCAGAATCTGTGGGCGCGCTTTTGAGATCTTGGGCCCAAACGCTGGTCAGGCACAAGGGAAGTGTGACGCTCAAGGTCAGGAAGGTCTTGAGCATGGTGGAGAAGTTGGTATGCAAAAGTGTGAATTTCATGGCTTGCGTGTAGGCACTTGTTTTCGATCAAGCGCCCAGACGTCGAGTTGACTGGGTCGACATCAGCTCAGACCAACGATTGGATCCATGGCGCTGAAGCTTACTCAACCATCATGGCGGTTCAATGTGAAAGTTCGATGACAAAACCAAGTCAATCACGCGCTGCATGGCATGGGGATTGGCGCGAGCTATCCTTAATTTTTAACGACAGTTGGTGAAAATTGAATGAATTTGAGTGAATTTGAAGGATTTTAGTTGAACTTGAGCTCTAGGTGGAGGGTCTTCTCAGGGTTTTGAGGGAGGGGTTGAGCCCTGTGACTCGAGATACAAGTCCAAACTGTCATCCATGTTTTGGCTGAACGCCCAGTGGGCATAGGGGAAGTGACCAAACCGAACCGAGAGTTGGGAGCGCGCTGTTTGAGCGCTTTGGCCGTGGCTTGCGAGATAGAGGGCCATGACCAAGCCGGTGCGGTCCGCGCCGTCGCTGCAATGCACCAAGAGGGGTTTGGGGGCTTGTTCAATCCAATCCAAAATCCGTCTCGCTTGCTCTGGGGGCACAGGTGTGCCCGCAGACAAGGTGATGTCTTGGTGTTCAACGCCATTTTGCAAAGTCACGGCGAGCTCGTCACGGTACCACTGTTCAGCCGGGTTGGGACCACGCAAGTTGAGGACGCTCTTCAAGTGGTCCTCACGGATGTGCGTCAGAAGGCTTTGGGCTTCGAGTTGACCTGAGCGGTAGAGTTCTGCGTCCACAACGGGGTGGTAATTGCCACTCCAATGCAGCCAACAGTACCACGACACCAGCGTCAAAAAAGGCAGCACCACAAGGAGCACAGGCAACAAGGCCAGTCGCATCAAGGTTCGAGTGAGCTGAGTCGTCATGGCTGGTAGGAAGGGGAGGGTTGAGTTGGCCCTAAGAGGATCGATGTTTCCAAGTTTTAGTATCAAAACCCATCACACCCGGAGCGGAGAGTTTAAGGGCCTTTTTAGGTGCTGGGGCTCTTTAGTGGTAATCACCAAGGGAGCTGTTGGTCCTGACCTCTAAAATGCATTGGACGGTCATGATCCTCACTGAAAGAGGGTGGCGCCGTCCCCATTTCAACTCCCGATCTTAAAGGCTCAGCCCCAGACATGTCCACCACATCCTTCAAAGTCGATGGTCAAAGCGTCAAAATTGATGGCGACCCCCAAATGCCTTTGCTTTACGCCTTGCGCGATGAGCTCGGCTTGAACAACCCCAAATTCGGTTGTGGTTTGGCCCAATGCGGTGCTTGCACAGTGCATGTCAATGGCGTGGCCACACGATCTTGTGTTTTGCCCGTTTCTGCCATTGCCAATCAATCCATCACCACCTTGAAAGGCTTGGGCACGCCTGAGCACCCGCACCCTTTGCAAGCGGCCTTTGTGGAGGAGCAAGTCACCCAATGCGGTTACTGCGTGAACGGCTGGCTCATGACAGCGGCCGCCCTCTTAAAGAGCAATCCCCGCGCCACTGAGGCGCAAATCAAAGATGGACTCAAAGACTTGAAGTGTCGCTGTGGCTCACACCTGGCCATTTTGCGTGCTGTTAAGCGAGCACAAACAGCCCTGTTGGCCAAAGGAGCATTGGCATGAAAAAAACACCTTTGAGCAACCCAGCAGACGCGTTCAATCCCACGGCCTCGGGCAGCACTTCCCCCGTCCCCGCCAACAGTGGTTTATCCAGGCGCCAGTGGATGATGTCCTCCGGTGCATTGGTGGTGAGCGCCAGCGCCAGTGGCTTTTTAGGCCTCACGGCCATGGGTGCCAGTGAGAGCGCGCATGCCTTGGCGAGCGACTCCAAACCCGGCATGAACCCCGATGAGCTCGACTCCTGGGTGGCCATCGCGCCCGATGGCCAAGTGACCGCCTTCTTTGGCAAAGTCGACCTTGGTCAAGGCCTGGTGGTTGCCTTGGCGCAAATGGTGGCCGAAGAGTTGGACGTGGCCTATGAACGTGTCAATATCGTGCTCGGCAGTACCGACAAAACCCTGAACCAAGGGGGCGCTTCGAGTGCCCTTGGCATTCAAGCCGGCTCCAAACCCTTGGTCCAAGCCGCAGCCGAAGCGCGTCGCTTGTTGGTCGAGATGGCGGCCTTGCAGCTGGGCACCACCACGGCGGACTTGGTGGTGAACCAAGGCGTGGTCTCGAGCCTGTCTCAACCCACGAAGAAAGTGAGCTACCAAGACCTCATTGGCGGCAAATACTTCAACTCCAAGGTGGAGTGGAATAAAAAATGGGGCAACCCCTTGGAGATCAAGGGCAAAGCCACCCTCAAAAAACCCGCCGATTACAAGATTGTCGGTCAACCCATTGCACGCACTGATTTGGCTTGGCGCATTTACGGCACGGGTGAATTTGTGAGTGACATTCGCGTGCCTGGGGTCTTGCACGCGCGCACGGTGAGAACACCCATGGCCGGCGCCACCATCGCCTCGGTCGATGAGTCCTCCATTCAGTCGGTGCCCGGTGCCAAGGTCATTCGTCAACAAAACTTCCTGGCCGTGGTGGCCGACAAAGAGTGGGATGCGGTCAAGGCGGCAAGACTCTTGAAGGTGAAGTGGACCCCACCCCAGAGCCCCATGCCGACGAACGAAGACCATGTGTACCAACATTTGCGCACGGCTGCGGTGGTCAAACGTGTCGAAGAGGTCAAAGAGGGCGATGTGAGCGCCGCCTTCATGGGGGCCAAGCGCATCATTGAAGCGCAGTACCACTGGCCTTTCCAGTCACACGCGAGCATGGGGCCGGCTTGTGCCATTGCCGATGTCAAGCCTGAGGGGGTCACCTTGTGGACCAGCTCGCAAAAGCCTCACTACGCGCGCGACGGCGTGGCGAACTTGCTCGGCATCGATGCCAAACTGGTCACTGGCCACTGGGTGATTGGGCCAGGATCCTATGGCAGAAATGACGCAGGGGACGCGGTGATGGATGCGGCCATGCTCTCGAAATTAACAGGCCGACCCGTGCGTGTGCAAGGCATGCGCCACGATGCAACGCATTGGGACCCCAAGGCGCCAGCCTCGATCCACACCGCACGTGCCGCCCTTGACGAGAGCGGTGCGGTGATCGGCTACGAGTTCGTCTCCAAAGGCTTTTCTAGGGTGAGCATTGAGAGCAATGAGGCCGACCCCAACGACAGTTTGGTGGGCATGGAGATGGGACTGCCCGCTCGCAACGGGGTGGGTTTTGGTGTGCCGGGTGAAGCATACAAATTCCCCGCCAAGTTGCAAGCCTGGGAGGTGGTGCCCGATTTGATCAAGCAGGCCTCGCCCTTGAGGACCTCGCACATGCGAGATCCAGTGGGTCTTCAAATTCAGTTTGCCTCTGAGCAATTCTTGGACGAGGTGGCGTTTGAGACCGGTGTGGATCCGATTGCTTTTAGAATGCGCTACGCCCCTTCGGCAAGAGACCAAGACCTCTTCACCCAGCTCCGAGACAAATCGAACTGGCAAACCCGAAGAGCCTACGCTGGACCCCAAAAGGGTCGCATTTTGAAAGGCCAAGGGGTGGCTTATGCGCACCGCGGCGGCACGATGTTGGCCGCTGTGGCGCAAATTGAGGTCGATCGTCAAACGGGCCGCATTTGGGCTCGCAAATTCACCGTGGCCCATGACTGTGGTTTGGTGGTCAACCCCAAAGGCATCAAATACACCATCGAAGGTGCTTTGGTGCAAGCGCTTTCCAGAACACTTTATGAAGAGGTGCATTTTGACGAGCACCAAGTCAAGAGTGTCGACTGGTTGACCTATCCTATTTTGACCATCCACGACACACCCGAGTCGGTGGAATTGGTGCTCATCAACCGGCCAGAGTTGCCGCCCACAGGAGCTGGGGAGGCCACCAATCGTTTGATTCCTGCATCGGTTGCCAATGCATTTTTTGATGCCACGGGTGTGCGCATGCGCCAAGCCCCCTTGACGCCCAAGCGCGTGTTGGCGGCTTTGAAAGTGGCGCCAGTTCAGTCTGGCAAAGCCTGAAGTCGGTGATCAGCGAGAGGGTCGAATGAGCTAGAACAGTGACCTTGATCAATGACCTTGATCAAGGGACTGTGACAAGATCGAGGTGCTCACCAGCTGGGCTTGTTCATGCTGCTCAGCATGCGAGGTGAGCCCATGTGTGTCTGGTCCACCTGAGTGTCCATCCAACGAGTCCTCTTCGGCGTGGATTTTGGGTTTGGCTTGGCGCTTGACTGACTTGGCCACGAGTTCGATATAAAAGGACGTGTGAGAGGCGGCCACCAGCTCATTGATGCGCGCGTTGATCTCTTTGGGGTGAACCATTTGAGCGTCGCTCTCCTCGTGGCCGAGGCGAGCATCAAAATCCCAAAAATCAAAGCCCGCAGGCAGTGCTTTTTTGGACTCGCGTCGCATATACTTTTTGATGTCGTGTTTGATGCTCTCCAAGAGTCGCTCGGGGTGTTTGCCCTCGACTTGGAGTTGGTAAGTTTTCTTCATCCCTTATATTAACCGCATAATGAACACTTGATGTTTGTTTTTACTCAAAATTGCCCATGAATTCAAAACCCACTTTGATGTTGTTGCCCGGTTTGATGTGCAACGAAGCGGTCTGGACGCCCCTGCTTCCCGCTTTGGAGACCGTGTGCGACTGCCGCATCGTTGACCATGGTTTGGCCAATGACTTTGGCGCCATGGCGCAAAACGTGTTGGATCACGCACCCGAACATTTTTTCATCGCTGGCCACTCTATGGGGGGGCGGGTGGCACTGCAGGTCTACAGCATGGCGCCTGAGCGTGTGAAAGGCATGATGTTGATGGACACGGGTCACACCCCACTGCCCATGGGTCAAGCGGGCTTGGAGGAGAGGGCCAAACGCCAAGTTTTGCTGGATTTGGCGCATGACCAAGGCTTGAGAGCCATGGCCCAGGAGTGGGTCAAAGGCATGGTGGCACCCGAACGTTTGAGTGACACCGTCTTGATCGAAGCCATTTTGGGCATGTTTGATACCAAAACGGTCACCCACTTTGACCATCAGATCCACGCCTTGCTGCATCGCCCCGATGGCACCCC
>CAISQQ010000386.1 GCA_903887655.1 uncultured Burkholderiales bacterium | reverse complement strand
GCATCAACCCAATGCCAGGTGGTCGCAGTGGTGGTGTGCTTGCCTGAATTGAGTGCATGTGAAATCTCTTGGGTGGCAACGTTGGCATTTGGAATCAGCGCGTTGACCATGGTGCTCTTGCCGGTTCTTGAGGGGCCAAGAACCAAGGTAGTTTTATTTGCAAGTCGCTCAGGCAAATCGCCTAAATCGCCACTTTTAAGCGCCAATGTCAACAAGGTATAGCCCATGTCCACATAGGGCGATAAGCGAGTCAAGGCATGCGCAAATAAAACTGTTAAATCACGTTTGTTGAGTGCAATGACGGGCGTGATATGTTGTGCTTCTGCGGCGATCAACGCGCGTGCGAGCTGCATTTCTGAAAACTCAGGCTCAGCCGCCAGCAAAATCAATACTTGGTCCAAGTTCGCCGCAAACGACTTGGTTCGCAATTCGTCTTGCCGGTAAAACAAATTGCTGCGGGGCTCTATGTTTTCAATGGTCCCTTCATCTTCACTGGCCAACCATTGCACATGGTCTCCTACGACGACCTGACTTTTCTTGCCTCGTGGGTGGCATATGCGACGTTCTCCGTCAGGGGTTTCCACCACGCAATGGCGGCCGTGTGTGGCAATCACCAAGCCACTGAGCGTCATGCGCCAATCCGCTCCAAGCGTTGAGAAGCTGGTGGATGCGAGTAATAAAACGCCACAAACCATGGGTCGGGCGTGAGCGTCGCCGCATTGTCTTGGTAGAGCTTGAGCAGTGCGCTGCCCAAGGCCTTGGCATCACTGTTGGCCACGGCATAAGCGTCTGCTTCAAACTCAAAGCGCCGTGATCGGCGAGCCGATATGGGTGAAACAAAAAAGGTAACCAGAGGCAGTACCAGCATGAACAAAAGAAGGGCCAGTGCACTGTTGCCGCCGTTCAGGTTAGGAGTCACCCCAAGTCCGGTGTAAAACCACACCTGTTGCGACAGCCAACCCAACAGAGCCAAGCCAGCAAGACTGACAGCAAAGCTGGTGAGCATCATTTTCAAAATATGGCGATGTTTGAAGTGCCCCAGTTCATGGGCGAGCACCGCCTCCATTTCATCGCCATTGAGTTGAGCCAGCAAGGTGTCGAAAAACACCACCCGTTTGGCAGAACCTAGCCCTGTGAAAAAAGCGTTGGAGTGGGCTGAACGGCGGCTGCCATCCATCACAAAAAAACCTTTGGCGGTGAAGCCCGAACGCGTCATCAGTGCTGTCACGCGGTCTTTCAACGTGGCATCTTCCAAAGGGGTGAACTTATTGAACAAAGGCATGATCACATTGGGCGCAATCCACATCACCAGCAATTGGTAGGCGACCAAAGCGACCCAGGCATAAAGCCACCAAGTGGCCCCTCCCGTGTCCATCAGCCATAACACCAGAGCCAAGATAGGCAGACCCAGCACCAAACCGACCAACAAGCCCTTGAGCAGGTCGCTCAACCAAAGTGCGGGCGTGGTGTTGTTAAAGCCAAAACCTTGTTCAATGCCAAAGGTTTGGTAGAGGGTCAGAGGCAAACCGATCAGGCCACCGATCATCGCAAAGCTCACCACCAACACCAGTTGTTGCGCCATCCCTGCGCCAAGCCAAGTCAGTGTCAGTTGGTTCAGGAGATCGAGCCCGCCGAGCAAAGTCCAGCCCATCAACAACACCGCATCCAATCCCATGTCCAGCAAGCCCACACGTGCTTTAGCCAAGG
>CAISQQ010000385.1 GCA_903887655.1 uncultured Burkholderiales bacterium | reverse complement strand
CACCCTATCCCACCTTGCACTTGCTCAGAGAGCGCGACATCGAATGGGCCGCGCAGACCCACCCCGATGTGTCGGCCATTTACCAACACAATGTGCTTCGCATGAATGAGTTGGGGCACGCAGGCTGGGCCCAATTGGGGTTGCCCAAGAGCGGGGTGGACGCCCTCAAAGGGCGCGATTAAAAAGTGGGGCTCTCGCCCAAGTGGCGCTCTTGTGCAATCACCAAGAGGCCTTCAAAGATGAGGGATTCAACGAGTTCAATGGGGGTGGACATGCTGGGCGCCATTTTCCAGCCCGCTCCACCGGTCATGAAGCACAGCGGCTCGGCCTGGGTTTGTGCTCTCAAGTGTTCCACCATCCTTTGCACCGCCCCGGCAATGGCATAGGTGCCCCCACTCGTGAGCGCGTCTGAGGTGTTGGTGGGAAAGGGCCTGACCTCGCCAGTGGGCACCCTCAGTCCCGCGGTGCCCGACTCCAATGCCCTGAGCATGATGCCGTGTCCGGGCAAGATGATCCCGCCTAAAAACCGCCCGTGGGCATCAATGGCCTCGACCGTGACGGCCGTGCCCACCATCACCACCACCATGGGTTGGGGCTCGTGCTGGGTGAGCTCGGCGTGTTGTCGCATGCGCGCATAGGCGCCAATCATCGCCACCCAGCGGTCTGCGCCCAAGCGGGTGGGGTAATCGTAGCCATTGGTGAGACCGGCCTCCTGCGCACTGGGCACCACCCAGCGCGGCACCAAGTCCCAGGCCTCCATTTGCTCTTCCACGCGGCGGCGAATGGCTTCCCCAGCCACGATGCAGCCCAAGGCGAGCCGCGGACGCGGGATGGTTTTCCAGTCGTCTTCGCTCAGGCGGTCGATGTTTTCAAGAAAAACAGCGCCTTGCTGCAGCAGTCGCGCGCCGGCTCGGGGGGCATCGTACAAAGCCCATTTCAAGCGCGTGTTGCCAACGTCTAAGGTGAGAAAGGCCATGTCGGTGCGTCCTTTGCGAGAAACCTCTGTCGGGTTGGAGTGGCTTGGAGCCCAGACTGAACGTCACCCCACCCCACACTCACCCTGCGAACTTTGCCCCTGGGCGTGTCTCTTGGGTTTCAATTGCAAGACATTGTATTGGTTTGTCACCCCGCACCCGAGCCGGCCCAATTGGGCCGCGATTGCATTCTCGGTGTATGCTTTGAGGCTCCTGACCTTGACCCCCGATGCCGCCCCACTCTTGAGATGAAACCACAACGCGCCCACACGCCTCGACCCGCTGCTCCTGGCGCCTCTTCGCCCGCGACCTCCACCCGCGAGCCCGCCCATGCCTTCGCCATGGATGACCCGCGCGGCTCGCACTCGGTGTCCTTGCTCAAAGCGCTCCACATCTTGACGCGAGACGGTCAACTCAACCAAGACTCGCGCAGAAAACTCAAACAAGTCAATCATTTGATTCAGCTCATGGCTGGACCGCTGCACGCTCTAGAGGGGGCAGCGAGCCAGGAGGCGCCAGCGCATGGCGGCGTGGTCAACAGCACGCCCAAGCCCCTGGTGCTCGTGGACCACGGTTGTGGCAAGTCTTACTTGGGCTTCATGCTCTACGAGTGGTGGGGTGGCGCTCGCTTGTCGAGTCCCCTTGAGGTGATAGGCATTGAGACCCGCTCGGAGTTGGTCGAGCACGCCAAGACCTTGGCGCGCGAGCTCAGTTTCAAGGGCATGGATTTTTTCAACATCAGCGCCAAAGAAGCGGGTGTGAGTGATCTCTTGCCCCAGTCGGTGAGTGTGGTCACCGCTTTGCATGCGTGCGACACGGCCAGTGATGACGCCATCGAGTTTGCCTTGGCCAAGCGCGCCCAATTGGTCTTTTTGGTGCCGTGTTGTCAAGCCGAGTTGGCCGCCAAGCTGCGCGCCGGCAAGGCCAAGATCTTGGCCAAAACCCCCTTGGCCGAGCTCTGGCGCCACCCCTTGCACACGCGCGAGATGGGCTCTCAACTCACCAATGTGCTGCGCTGCTTGTACCTCGAGAGCCAAGGCTACAAGGTGAGTGTCACCGAGCTCGTGGGCTGGGAGCACAGTTTGAAAAATGAATTGATCACCGCTTCTTACACCGGTCAGTTCAAACGCAGTGCCGCGCTTCGTTTGATGGCGCTGCTCGAGCAGTTCGGCTTGGCCAGTTTGATGCCAGAGCGCTACCCCCGGGTGAAAGCGCTGCTGGCCACTGCGCCTTTGGCGAATGCGCTGAGCTCGGGGCCTGAGATCGATCAGGACGACACCCTCGAAGCGGGTGGGGAGGCTACCCTCTCAAGCGTGGCCCCTTTGCCCTAGGAAGATCCTCGATGGCGCGACTGACCCGACTGGACTTGCCGCTGGTGGTGCACCATGTGTGCATCCGCGGCAACAACGGTGAGCCGATTGCGCGCGAGGCACACGATCTCGATGAGATGGCCCGATTGTGGCAAGACACCAGCCTATCGCTGCGCGTGAAAGTGCACGGCTACGCTTTTTTATCGACCTCGGTGCACGCCTTGGTGACCCCGATGGAGGAGGGGGTCTTGAGTGCGTTCATGCAAGCGGTGGGGCGGCGTTATGTGCAGTTTTTTAACCGCAAATACGCGCGAACGGGCACCCTGTGGGAGGGCCGTTTTCGCTCCCATGTGCTCCAGGCCGATCCGTGGTTGATCAGCAGCTTGGTGTACCTGGATGGCCTTTGTGAGGCCGCGGGCTTGGCGTGGAGCCGTGAGGTCGGGGGTATGGCCAGTAGCAGTGCTTCGAGCAGTGACCGCCACGATGCGCACACCCCAGGGGTCAATCGCTACCCATGGTCGAGCCACGCGCACTGGGTGGGCCAGCGCTTGGACCCCTTGGTGGCGGCGCACGAGTCCATGTGGCACTTGGGCAACACGCCATTTGAGCGCGAGGTGCATTACGCCGATCGGGTGGGCCAAAGGCTCGCTCCCGCTCAAATTCAAGCCATTGAGTCGGCCTTGCGGTCGGGCTGGCCCTTGGGGGACGCCGAATTTGTTGCCCATTTGCAAAAATTGACCTCCCGCCGACTCGAGCCCCGCCGCCCTGGGCGCCCTCGTCAAGCCGACTGAGGAAGCCAGATCCCGCCAACGCCCCATCCCCGTCAAGCTTGGGTCGAAGCGAGGTGGGACAGGTTGCCGAAAATTCGATCTGACCCCAATTAAAAATCCATCTTGCGAGCTGAATTTAAATCAGTATCTGACCCCAATTAAAAAGCTTGGCATTGTTGTTGCAAACGGCTATGCTCTTGAACCAATTTCAGTGTTAACCCTTGTTGGCCGACCTTTTTCATGGCCACCGATACCCATAGGAGTGCGTGATGCACCAATCTGATTCCCAAACTGCAGAAAACCATCCCGGTTTGTACCACCCCAGCCAAGAGCACGACGCTTGTGGCGTGGGATTTGTGGCGCACATCAAGGGGGTCAAGAGCCACGCCATGGTCACCCAGGCCTTGAAGATCTTGGAAAACCTGGACCACCGTGGTGCCGTGGGTGCTGATAAATTGATGGGCGACGGTGCGGGCATCTTGATCCAGTTGCCCGACGCCTTGTACCGCGAGGACATGGCCCGTCAAGGTGTTCGTCTGCCCGCTGTGGGCGAGTATGGCGTGGGCATGATCTTTTTGCCCAAAGAGCAAGCCTCCAAAGAGGCCTGTGAGCAAGAAATGGAGCGCGCCATCCTCGACGCGGGCCAAGTGGTCTTGGGCTGGCGGGATGTGCCCATCAACAAAGACATGCCCATGTCGCCCGCTGTTCGCGCCAAGGAACCCCTTATTCGACAAGTCTTCATTGGACGCGGCAACAACGTGATCGTGCAAGATGCGCTCGAGCGAAAACTCTACGTGATTCGCAAAACCGCGTCCGCTGCCATTCAAAACCTCAAGCTCAAGCACTCCAAAGAGTACTACGTGCCGAGCATGTCGTCTCGCACCGTGATTTACAAAGGCCTCTTGCTCGCCGATCAAGTGGGCACCTACTTCACCGATTTGACCGACCCGCGCTGCGTGTCGGCGCTTGGACTGGTGCACCAGCGCTTTTCCACCAACACCTTCCCCGAGTGGCCCTTGGCCCACCCCTACCGCTATGT
>CAISQQ010000384.1 GCA_903887655.1 uncultured Burkholderiales bacterium | reverse complement strand
TCAAACATGTACCAAAAGCTGTGCTTTTGACCCGTGGTCAATGCTTTGGAGATTTCTTCCAAGCGAAAAGAGATCAATGAAGTCGAAGACGTCACGGCCGCATCCAAGGAGCCGGTTTGCATGGCGGGATAAATCTCATTGGAAGGCACGCTAGAGATGATGCCGCCAGCTTGCTTGAGCATCAGATCCATTTCGCGCGAGCCACCACGGATTTTCAAGCCCTTCACGTCGTCAGGATTGACCACCGGTGTTGAGCGCGAGACGGTGCCACCGGCTTGCCAAATCCAAGTGATGATTTTCACCCCCTTGGCCTCCAAGAGTTTGGTGAGTTCACGGCCAATTTCAGCTTTTTTCCACGCAAAGCCTTGCTCATAGGAGGTCACCATGCAAGGCATCAATCCAATGTTGACCTCTTGCACTTCCCCACCGGCATAGGCCAAGGGATAGAGGGTCAAGTCAAGCGCAGCTTTCCTGACGGCAGAGAACTGCGCCACGGTTTTTAAAAGCGAGGAGCCGGGATAAATTTCAAACTTCAGTGCACCCGCCGTGCGCTTTTCCACATCTTGGGCAAATTTTCTGGCCAAGCGGTCTCTAAAGTCACCCTTGTCAATCGTTCCACCTGGGAACTGATGCGAAATCTTCAACAACTTTGCTTCTGCAGCTTGGGCCAAACCGCTGGCGCTTAAAACACCCGAGGCACAAACAGCCGAGGCGCTTTGCAATAGAGTACGACGTTGGATCATGGAAAATCTCCTGGTGGTTAAACTGCAACTGGCAGACTACAGCAATGCAAGGGCATTGGAAAGAGGGCAAACACCGCCGAGCTCAGGAGCAAGACGACGCTTGGCGGTACGACAACAAGATGGCTTTGCAGCTGAGTCGTTGACCCCAAAAATAAAGGGTTATTCGCTGTTACCAAGCATGCGTGAGGTTGTCAGGGAAAGTCCCCTCTTTGACCGCTTGAACGTAGGCTTTCATGGCCGAGAGCACGCCATCTTGGCCCACCATGAAGTTGCGCACAAATTTGGGCATCTTACCCAAGTTCATGCCCAGCATGTCGTGCATCACCAAGACCTGACCCGAGGTCCCGCTGCCCGCGCCAATTCCAATGGTCGCGCAGCGTGTCAAGGCTTGCGTGATTTGGGACGCCAACACGTGAGGCACCATCTCGAGCACCATCAAACTGGCCCCTGCCTCTTCCAAGGATTTTGCATGATCGAGCAAAACGCGGGCGCTGTCGGCGTCTTTGCCTTGAACGCGGTAGCCGCCCAGCGCAAACACCGTTTGTGGCGTGAGCCCCAAATGGGCGCAAACGGGAATACCACGCTCCACCAAGAAAGCCACGATCTCGCTGGTCCACCCCCCGCCCTCGAGTTTGACCATGTGAGCCCCAGCCCTCATCAAGGCACTGGCCGAACGAATGGCTTGCTCGGAAGATTCCTGGTAGGTGCCAAACGGCAAATCGGCAATCAACCATGCACCCCCTTGACTTCTCCTGAGGCCACGCGAGACACATTGGGTGTGGTAACACACGTCCTCCAGGGTCACGGCCAGCGTACTCTCGTTGCCTTGGCAGACCATCCCCAAGGAGTCTCCGACGAGCAAGGTATCGACGCCAGCCACCTCAGCCATGGCCGCAAAGGTGGCGTCGTAAGCGGTGAGCATTGAGATTTTTTCGCCACTGGCATGCATCTGCGCCAAGCGCGGCAAATTCACCGCTTTGCGCTTGACCAACGGTGCATCTGGCGGAAAAGAGCCATAGGCAGAAAAGTCTTTGGGGGAAATGGATTGCGTCACAGGCGGGTCATGAAGTTTGATCGAATTTTAACAGTGCAAAGGCCACGCCGAACCATCCCCATCAACCCAACACGGGTGAGTCCCGGGCACAATGCGGGTTGACATCCATCACTTGCCCCAAAAAAAGCAGGCCCGTCTTGCAACGGGCCCGCTTCATTGACCAAGGCCAGATGATGCTCAAACCGGACAGGTCACCCCAAGCATGGAGAGCGCCTTTTGGCGCACCCATTAAACCGTTTGAGCCGCTTTTTGGAAGCTGTCAATCTGGTCAAAATTGAGGTACTTGTAGATGTTGGCTGAATTTTGATTGATGGCGCCCACGTTGCTCAAATACTCTTCACGCGTGGGAATGCGTCCGAGCTTGGAGCAAGTTGCGGCCAATTCGGCAGAGCCCAAGTACACAAAGGTATTTTTACCCAAACGGTTGGGGAAGTTGCGTGTACTCGTTGACATGACCGTGGCACCCTCTTTGACCTGGGCTTGGTTGCCCATGCACAAGGAGCAGCCGGGCATCTCCATGCGTGCACCCGCCGCACCAAAGACGCCATAGTGACCCTCTTCGGTGAGTTGGTCCTTGTCCATTTTGGTGGGCGGCGCCATCCAGAGTTTCACGGGGATGTCGTGCAGCCCTTCCAAGAGTTTGGAGGCTGCCCTGAAGTGTCCAATATTGGTCATGCATGAGCCGATGAAGACCTCATCGATCGTGGCGCCAGCCACATCTGACAGGGTTTTTGCATCATCGGGGTCGTTGGGACAGCAAACGATGGGCTCGGTGATCTCTGACATGTCAATTTCAATGACGGCGGTGTATTGAGCATTCGCATCGGCGCGCAACAACTGGGGATTGGCCAACCAGTCTTCCATGGATTTGATGCGTCGACGCAAGGTGCGTGCATCGTTGTAGCCTTGGGCAATCAAATTTTTGAGCAGCACAATATTGCTTTGCAAGTACTCAATCACAGGCTCCTTGGACAAATGCACGGTGCAGCCCGCTGAGCTGCGCTCGGCGGAGGCATCGGCCAATTCAAAAGCTTGCTCGACTTTGAGCTCAGACAAGCCTTCAATTTCCAAAATTCGACCCGAGAACACATTTTTCTTGTTCTTTTTCTCCACCGTCAAATGACCTTGCTTGATGGCGTACAAAGGAATGGCGTGAACCAAGTCGCGCAAGGTCACCCCTGGCTGCATCTTGCCTTTGAAACGCACCAGCACTGACTCTGGCATGTCAAGCGGCATCACACCCGTGGCCGCGGCAAAAGCCACCAAACCCGAGCCGGCAGGAAAACTCAAACCAATCGGAAAGCGGGTGTGTGAGTCTCCACCGGTGCCCACTGTGTCGGGCAACAACATGCGGTTGAGCCACGAGTGAATGATGCCGTCACCAGGCTTTAAGGAGACGCCGCCGCGCGTGCTCATGAAATCGGGCAACTCGTGCTGGGTGAGCACATCCACAGGCTTTGGATAAGCCGCGGTGTGGCAAAACGACTGCATGACCAAATCGGCACTGAAGCCCAAACAAGCCAAGTCTTTCAACTCATCTCGGGTCATGGGTCCTGTGGTGTCTTGAGAGCCCACCGACGTCATGCGTGGCTCACAATACGTGCCAGGCAAGACGCCTTGGCCCTCGGGCAAGCCACAAGCACGGCCCACGATTTTTTGCGCCAGCGTGAAGCCGGTTTTTGTCGCCTCTGGAGGGCTGGGCAATCTGAATTGGGTGGAGGCGGGCAGTCCCAAAGCCTCACGTGCTTTGGCCGTCAAGGCTCTGCCAATGATCAAAGGAATGCGCCCACCGGCACGAACTTCGTCAAAGAGCACCTCGCTTTTGATGACAAATTCAGCAATGACTTTGCCGTCTTTGAGCGCTTTGCCCTCGTAAGGACGCAACTCGATTTCGTCGCCCATGTTCATCTGACTGACATCGAGCTCGATGGGTAAAGCGCCGGCATCTTCCATGGTGTTGTAGAAAATAGGGGCAATTTTGTTGCCCAAACACACACCTCCAAACCGCTTGTTGGGCACGTAAGGAATGTCCTCACCGGTGAACCACAGCACCGAGTTGGTGGCCGATTTGCGGCTCGAGCCGGTTCCTACCACGTCTCCCACATAGGCCACCAAATGGCCTCTGGCGCGCAAATCTTCGATGAACTTGATGGGGCCGCGTTTGCCATCTTCTTCAGGCGTGATGCCATCGCGCTTATTTTTAAGCATGGCCAAAGCATGCAATGGAATATCTGGGCGACTCCAGGCGTCAGGGGCGGGCGACAAGTCATCCGTATTGGTCTCGCCCGTGACTTTAAAGACGGTGAGTTTGATGCTCTTGGCCAACTCGGGGTGACGGGTAAACCATTCGGCCTCGGCCCATGACTTCACCACCTCTTTGGCGTAAGCATTACCGTGCTCGGCTTTTTCTTGAACATCATGGAATTGATCAAACATCAACAACGTGAATTTGAGGGCGTTGGCCGCTTCTTGAGCCACCAGCGCGTCTTTGTCATCCAAGAGATCAATCAAAGGCGTGAGGTTGTAGCCCCCAAGCATGGTGCCCAGCAAATGGGTGGCCGCTTGTCGGCTCAATAAAGGAGTCACTTCAGTGCCCTTGGTCACTTGTGCCAAATAGGAGGCCTTCACTTTGGCCGCATCATCCACACCGGCCGGCACTCGGTACGTCATCAAGTGAAGCAACTCGTCTTCTTCACCCTTCGGGGGGTTTTTAAACAAAGCCACCAACTCAGCGGTTTGCTGAGCCGACAGGGGCAAGGGAGGAATTCCCAAGGCCAGTCTTTCACTGGCGAGTTCACGATAAGCTTTCAACATTTTGATCTCCTAGTTAACAACATTGATGGTGTATTGACTCTCACCCTTGGGGGCCAGCAAATGCTGAGGTGGGTGAAGTTTTTGGTTTCTGGCTTCTTGAATTTGACTTGGACTTTGGCACTCATCGGCCATGCGTTGCCCAAGCTTGCTGTTCAAGAGCATGGACTTGTTGGACAACTGAATCCATTTCAGTCCATTCTTGACGTCTTCGAGCATGATGGCGCCGGTTTGCGACACCATGGGCACCATGGCGTAGACGCGCCCCTTCAAACTCAAGGTGTAATGACCCAACTCACCAGCGACCTCTTTCAAATCGATGGACTGTCCGAGCTCACAAGGGAAATGACCCGTTTGAACTTGCGAGGCAATGGCCATCGAGGGATCTTTGGATGGGGCGGGAGTTGGGTTGGAGAGATTGGGCTGCGCAGTGGGCAACACCGCTCGGGTGATGGGGCTCACGGTACTGGCCGGGACCACCGAGGTTGCCGAGGAGAATGTGATCGCCCCAGGCGCACTGGCGGGTGAGTCCGCGCCAGCTGCTGCGGGGTACGCCAGCTGCGCGTTGCGCGGGCTCGGCGCTTGCGGGGCAGCCGTAGCCGTCTGGGCAGCCCCCAACACGGGCGCGGCGCTGGGCTCATAAGGCTTGGCCAAGCCCAATTCGTAGGCATTGGGGATGTGAGGGGGCACACCAGCAGCGCTTGGGTTGGACTTCTTGGCCGGGGACAGTGCTGCTTTTTGATCCACTGGTTTGGACGCGTGCACTGCGCCTGAACCCTGCGTGGCCGGGGCAGGATCAGCTTTGAGCTGCTGTGAGAGAGCTCGCTCTGCGAAAAGGCTCACGACCAAGCCCAACGCCACCCAGCTCAAGCGATGGGGTGAATGAGGCAGCAGTCGACTCAAGAAACTCTTCATGCGTTGACTCCTTGGCCAAACACCGGCTCAAAAAAGACCTGTGACTCTGGCGGCATGGGCCGAGCCGTGTCATGGGCGCGCTCGAGCACCTGCCAGTAATAGCGAAAACTCGCACGGTCGTGCAAACGACCCTCAAAGCGAATGGGTCCCCAATCGGCCGCTTGCGCCGCCAAGACGATGGCGCTGGCCTCTTGGATGGCATCTTGGCTGGGCGTCATGGCCTCAACAATGGGCTCAATTTGGGACGGATGGATGCTCCACATTCGCGGATAGCCCAAACGCTCGTGAGCCTCTGATGCACTTTGCTTGATGGCGGCGAGGTCATTGATCTCGGTGACCACGCCGTGAGCGGGCGTTTTGCCATGGGCGTGACAAGCGCTGGCAATTTCCATTTTGGCCCGAACAATCAAGGGATGCTTGAATTGGCCCGACATCGTCATGCCCCACTCCGGAATGGCGCCCGCGTGGGAAGACACAAAATCCATCAGCCCAAAACTCAAAGACTCCACCCTGGGATGGGCGGCAATATCAAAGGCTTGATGCACGGCTTGGGGGGACTCAATGAGCGCGTGGATGGGCAATTGATGAGCGCCCACGCGGTCTAAAGCGTGGGCCACCGTTTGGATGTCTTGGACACACTCCACTTTGGGAATCATCACATGGCTCATCAGTGAACCCACCGAACCCACAATCAGCTCCACGTCCGCTTCAAAATGCGGATGGTCCACCGCATGGATGCGAGCGGCCACTCTCGCGAGTGGGCCTCGCTTGGCAATCAACTCGCTCACGAGCAGAGCGTGATCGCGCTCGCCGCCCACACTCGCGCCATCTTCACAATCCAAGGTGACATCAAAGACACAAGCACCCGTGTCCTTGATCATCTGGGACTGCAGCAGCAAGCTCTTTTCCATGCGCGCGAGCACACCGCTGTAATGGTCGCACACGGGCAAACGCACACGAGCAGCCTGCGCACCGAGCAAAACGTCGCGGGGGTGCCTCATGGGGTGAGCAACAAATGAGCGGGCATGGCGCTTCGG
>CAISQQ010000383.1 GCA_903887655.1 uncultured Burkholderiales bacterium | reverse complement strand
GTCAATTAACAATAAGAGAGACAGTTCATGAGTAAAAAAGTAGCGTATGTGACAGGTGGAATGGGCGGCATCGGAACGGCCATCTGCCAGCGTTTGCACAAAAATGGATACACCGTGGTGGCCGGTTGTGGTCCCACCCGGGACTTCGATAAATGGCTGGCCGAGCAAAAGGCCTTGGGCTTCACGTTCTATGCCTCCGTGGGCAATGTTGGCGAATGGCAGTCCACGGTGGACGCTTTTGCCAAAGCCAAGGCGGAGCACGGCCCCATCAGTGTCTTGGTGAACAATGCGGGCATCACGCGCGACCGCATGTTCTTGAAAATGACCCGTGAAGATTGGGATGCCGTGATCAACACCAATTTGACGTCCATGTTCAATGTGACCAAACAAGTGGTGGGTGACATGATTGAGATGGGCTGGGGCCGCATCATCCAGATCAGTTCGGTCAACGGCGAGAAGGGTCAATCGGGTCAGACCAATTATTCGGCGGCCAAAGCCGGCATGCACGGCTTCACCATGGCCTTGGCGCAAGAGATGGCCACCAAAGGGGTGACCGTCAACACCGTCTCACCGGGCTACATCGGTACCGAGATGGTGCGTGCCATTCGTGAAGACGTGCTCGAGAAAATTGTCTCCACCATCCCGGTCAAACGCCTAGGCACCCCCGATGAAATTGGCTCCATCGTGGGCTGGCTCGCCAGCGAAGAGTCAGGCTTCACCACGGGCGCTGATTTCTCTTGCAATGGTGGCCTTCACATGGGCTGATGCATGAGCTCGGTGCTGTTGTGCTTGGCTGTTGGGGTGCAGTGCTCAAAAGGGGCTGCATCCCTTTCGTCATTTTCGGGCTTGATGGCCATGGTGCGCGCACTCGACACGCATAGAGGGATTCGTTGAAGCCCTTGAGCCGCACACTCAGCGTCGCGCCCATGATGGATTGGAGCGATCGGCATTGCCGGTTTTTTCACCGGCTGATCACCCGTGACACCTTGCTCTACACGGAGATGGTCACCACGGGTGCGTTGATTCACGGGGACATTTCACGCCATTTGGCCTACCACGACGATGAGCATCCCGTGGCCTTGCAGCTCGGGGGCTCTGAGCCAGCGGACTTGGCGCATTGCGCCAAGCTCGGTGAGCAGTGGGGCTACGATGAAATCAATCTCAACTGCGGCTGTCCTTCTGAGCGCGTGCAGCGCGGCGCCTTTGGCGCGTGTTTGATGCGCGAGCCGCAAACGGTGGCCGATGGCGTGAAGGCGATGAAAGACGCGGTGGGCATCCCTGTCACGGTCAAGCACCGCATTGGTGTGGATGATCTGGAGAGCTATGACTTCGTGCGAGATTTTGTCGGACAGGTGAGCCTGGCGGGCTGTGAGGTCTTTATCGTGCACGCCCGATCGGCATGGCTGCAAGGCCTCTCGCCCAAAGAAAACCGAGAGATACCTCCACTGCGCTATGAGGTGGTGAGTCAACTCAAAGCGGATTTTCCCCATCTGCAATTCATCTTGAACGGCGGCGTGAGCGACAACGGGGCGATTCAAGAGATCCTGGGCTCAACACCGAGCCGCTTGAGCGCCATTGACGGCGTCATGGTGGGGCGTGCAGCCTACCACACCCCCTATATGATGAGGCAATGGGATCGGTTGATCCAGCTCCATGGTGAGTCGGTTGACGAGAAGGAGGGCGCAAATCCCCTGGCGAGTCAAGACGACCCGACCCATGTCCATAGCGATGCGGCCTCGAAGGTTTGGGCGGCTCCCGAACCCCTCTCTCGCGAAGCGCTGGAGTTGGCCTATGTGCGTTACATGCAGCGCTTGATCGAGACGCCATCGAGCGACCCTGCACTCGGGGCTCAAACGCCGGGGCCTTACACCCACATGTCTCGGCACATGCTGGGGCTGTGGCATGGCCAAGCGGGAGCGCGGCGTTGGCGCCACGTCTGGAGTGACCCCAGTCTCAAGCACTTGAGCGTGATGGCGCGCTGGGAACTGGCCACCCAAGCGCGGCTAGAGGCCTCTGAGCCTGCGCCCAGCGACCCCGAGCGGGAAGCATTCGCAGGCTGATGGCGCCCGCAGCGCGGGCCGATGCTTGGCGCTCGAGATTTCAAAGTGGCATCGTCAAAGGGTTTCTTTTGATCTCGCGCAAGGCGAGCTTCATTAGAATAGTTCGTCCAGTGCTCTTTTATTTCAAAATGTTGTCCATTTCAGTGGCTTAAAACTTATGAATTCAAATACCCCCTTGGCGAGTCAAACACCCCTGGACCAATGGCAACAGGCTGCGCAAAAATCCGCCCCTGGGGGCGATGTTCAACAGCTCAACTGGGTGACCCCCGAGGGCATGGTGGTCAAACCCCTCTATACCCAGGAGGACGTGAAGGATTTGCCCCATGCCAACACGCTGCCTGGGTTTGAGCCTTATGTGCGCGGACCCCAGGCCACCATGTACGCCGTGCGGCCATGGACCATTCGTCAATACGCGGGGTTTTCAACCGCCCAGGAGTCCAACGCCTTTTACCGCCAGGCCCTCAAGGCGGGGGCACAAGGGGTGTCGGTCGCCTTTGACCTGGCCACCCACCGTGGCTACGACAGCGACCATCCCCGCGTAGCAGCCGATGTCGGCAAGGCCGGCGTTGCCATCGATTCGGTCGAAGACATGAAAATTCTCTTTGATGGCATCGACTTGGGTCGGGTGTCGGTGTCGATGACCATGAATGGGGCGGTCTTGCCAGTGCTCGCGGGCTACATCGTGGCCGCACAAGAGTCGGGTGTCTCGGCGCACTTGCTCTCGGGCACCATTCAAAACGACATCCTCAAAGAATTCATGGTGCGCAACACCTACATCTACCCGCCCGAGCCCTCGATGCGGATTGTGGGTGACATCATTGAGTACACCGCGCAGCACATGCCCAAGTTCAACTCCATCTCCATCTCGGGCTACCACATCCAAGAAGCGGGTGCGAGTCAAGCTTTGGAGTTGGCGTTCACCCTGGCCGATGGCATGGAGTATGTGAAGGTGGCCCTCTCCAAAGGACTCGATATTGACGACTTTGCCGGTCGTTTGTCCTTCTTTTGGGGCGTGGGGATGAACTTCTATTTGGAGATCGCCAAGATGCGGGCCGCCAGGCTGCTGTGGTGCCGCATCATGAAGGACTTTGGTGCCAAGTCCCCCAAAAGTTTGATGCTCAGAACCCACTCGCAGACGTCTGGCTGGTCCCTCACCGAACAAGACCCATTCAACAACGTGGTGCGCACCACGATTGAAGCCATGGCGGCGGTCTTTGGTGGAACACAGTCCTTGCACACCAACAGTTTTGACGAGGCCATTGCGCTGCCCACGGCTTTTAGCTCGCGCATTGCCCGCAACACGCAATTGATTTTGCAAGAAGAGACCCACATCACGAGCGTGGTCGATCCGTGGGCGGGCAGTTTCATGATGGAAAAACTCACCCAAGACATGGCCGACAAGGCGTGGGAGATGATTGAGGAGGTGCAACAACAAGGCGGCATGACCCGTGCAGTTGATTCGGGCTGGGCCAAACTCAAAATTGAGGCCCAAGCGGCCCAAAAACAAGCCCGCATCGACTCAGGACTCGATGTGATTGTGGGTGTCAACAAATACCGCCTTGAGCAAGAAGATGAGCAAGTGCCGACCTTGAACGTGGACAATGTGCGCGTGCGCCTGGAGCAAATTGAGCGGCTCAAGCAGATCCGCGCTCACCGCGATCCCCTGCAAGTGGAGCAGGCACTCCAGGCCTTGAAGGAGGCGGCGCACTCGGGCGAGGGAAACTTATTGGCGCTGAGCGTGGTGGCCACCCAAGCGCGGGCAACGGTGGGCGAGATCTCGGACGCCTTGGAATCGGTCTATGGCAGACACCGCGCCGATACCCACAAAGTCAGTGGTGTCTATGCCAAGGCCTACGACAGCGCCCAAGGCTGGGCGCAGTTGCAGCAAGAGATTGCCGACTTTGCCCAAGAAGCGGGCCGCAGACCTCGGGTGCTCATTGCCAAACTCGGTCAAGACGGGCACGACCGCGGCGCCAAAGTGGTCTCCAGTGCTTATGCCGATCTGGGCTTTGATGTGGACATAGGCCCCTTGTTTCAAACCCCAGAGGAGTGTGCTCGCCAAGCCATTGAAAACGATGTGCACGCGGTGGGCGTGTCAACGCTGGCGGCGGGTCACCAGACCTTGGTGCCCGACATCATTGCCGAGCTCAAGCGCCAAGGCGGTGAAGACATCATTGTCTTTGTGGGCGGCGTCATCCCCAAGCAAGACTACGCCGCCCTTTATGAGGCGGGCGTTCAAGGCATTTATGGGCCGGGCACCCCCATTCCTGCCAGTGCCAAAGATGTGCTCGAGCACATCAAAAAGGCTTTTCTTTGAATGCACTTGAGCTCACCCAAGGGCTGCGGTCTCTAGACCCGATTGTGCAGCGCCGCTCGATGGCCAAGGCCATCACCTTGCTCGAGTCCACACGGGCTGAGCACCGCTTGGAGGCCGATGCATTGCTGCAGAGTTTGCAAGGCCAAGCCAGCGCGTTGGCCAGCGAGTCGGCCCCAAGCGAGCCTGAGCCGTTTGTTGACACCTTGCGCATCGGCGTGAGTGGCTCACCGGGTGTGGGCAAGAGCACCTTCATTGAGTCCTTGGGGCTCGCCTTGATTGGGCGCGGCCACCGTGTGGCGGTGCTGGCCGTCGATCCCTCGTCTTCGCTCTCGGGCGGCTCCATCATGGGGGACAAAACGCGCATGGAGCAACTCTCGGTGCACCCCCAGGCCTTTGTGCGCCCGAGCCCTTCGGCGGGCAATTTGGGCGGCGTGTGTGAAAAAACCCGCGAGTGCATGATGGTGTGTGAGTACAGCGGCTACGATGTGATTGTGGTGGAAACCGTTGGTGTGGGACAAAGTGAAGTGGCGGTGGCGAACATGACCGATGTTTTTTTGCTCTTGCAGCAACCCAACGCGGGCGACGATTTGCAGGCGATGAAAAAAGGCGTCATGGAGTTTGCCGACTTTGTGGCGATCAACAAATGCGATTTGGACCCCGATGCGGCCACCCGTGCTCAGGCCTCGATGGTGAGCACCTTGAGGCTGATGGAGGGCTCCAAATGGGTTCACGCTGGCGTGAGCGCCATGCCAGACGATGCTGCCCTGCAGTCCATGGCGATCGCGCCGGGTGAGCCCGACCCCAAGTCGGCCCATGGGGCTGTGCTCGATCCCGGAGCTGTGCCCTATTCGGTTGAAGCGCGGGTGCATCAAATCAGTGCCTTGAAGGGCCTGGGTGTGGAGGGCTTGATGGAGGGGCTTTTTGCGCACCGCGTTTGGATGAAAGACCAAGGCCGCTGGGCGCCCAAGCGCCAAGCGCAGGCGCTCGCATGGCTGTGGGAGCGGGTTTATTCGGGTTTGAAGAGCAGTTTTTTGGACAGCCCGGCCGTGAAAGATGCGCTGCCCGAGTTGCTCAGGCAGGTGCAGCACGCAGCCTTGGCGCCGTCAACGGCCGCGCGGCGACTCATCGGCCTGTACCGTGGCCCCCAAGCGGGCGCGAGCCCCTCGAGCCCCTCAAGCCCCTCGAGGTCGAGCGCGTGATGGGGCCCCTTGCACAATTGGGTAAGATAGGCCCGAGGGTTCCATGGACCCGTCCACTGCTGAAAGCCACTCCCTCCTAGACCCACACCCGACAACGACCATGATCCCACTTTTTCCTTTGGGAAGCACCCTGTTTCCTGGCGGGCTGATGCCACTGAAAATTTTTGAGCCGCGTTACTTGACCATGACCCGTCATGCCTTCCAAAGCGGTGAGCCGTTTGGCATGGTGGCCTTGCAAAGTGGCTCCGAAACGGTTGTGCCCGAGCAAGGCGAGGTGCTTCACAAAATGGGAGTGATGGCTCACATCGAAGCCTTTGAAGAATTCAATCCGGCCTTGTTTTTGATTCGAGTCAAGGGTGGAGAGCGCTTTCACATCGACGCGGCTGAGCGACAAAAAAATGGTCTTTGGATGGCGCAAGTGACCCTGCTCGCGCCCGACGCTGAGGTGGACGTGCCCGCGGAGTTAGAGCCCAGTGCCAACAAGTTGGGCGCCTTGATTCGCTCCTTGCAAGAGCACGGGGTGCTCGAGCAAGACATGCCGTTTGCCAAGCCCTACTTGCTGGGGGACTGCTCGTGGGTCTCCAACCGTTGGAGTGAGATGCTGCCACTGGAGTCGGCGCAAAAGCAAACGCTCTTGGGTCAGACCCATCCGCGGTTGAGGCTGGACTTGGTGTCTGAGATCTTGGAAGGTTTGAAAATTTCTGTCGATTTCCCGTGAGGCTTGGGGTGTCGGCGGGGGGTTAAGTTTTTTTTAACGGGGTAGTCCAATCATGTTCGATATCAATCAAGAACTCGAAAGCAAGAGAGCCCGAGCTCGCCTAGGGGGAGGACAAAAGCGCATCGACACCCAACACGCCAAGGGCAAGTTGACGGCCAGAGAGCGCATTGAAGTGCTGCTTGATCCGGACAGCTTTGAAGAGTGGGATATGTTTGTCGAACACCGCTCGAGTGACTTTGGCATGCAAGAGCAAAAAATTCCAGGCGTTGGTGTCGTCACGGGCTACGGCATGATCAATGGCAGATTGGTCTTTGTGTTCAGTCAAGACTTCACCGTTTTTGGTGGCGCTTTGTCTGAAGCGCATGCCGAGAAAATTTGCAAAATCATGGACCAAGCCATGAAGGTGGGGGCCCCGGTGATCGGAATCAATGACTCCGGGGGGGCACGAATCCAAGAGGGGGTGGCGTCTTTGGGGGGCTACGCTGAGGTGTTTCAGCGCAATGTTTTGTCGTCTGGTGTGATTCCACAAATCAGCCTCATCATGGGCCCTTGCGCAGGAGGCGCCGTCTATTCACCAGCCATGACCGACTTCATCTTCATGGTCGAGGGCAGCTCCTACATGTTCGTGACAGG
>CAISQQ010000382.1 GCA_903887655.1 uncultured Burkholderiales bacterium | reverse complement strand
CATTGACCGCGCTGCTCTTGCAGCCGTGCAAAAGGCGGTTTACCCCAATCCTCCCTCAGAGCAAAAAGACAAAACCAATTATTGTGAAGTTTGGATCGACTTCAAGCCTTGAGGCTCGCCATGGCCGCGCTCTAGTCCCGTCGACGCCGACCCGCCCTCCCCGGGTCAAGTTTTTGGCGTCTTGCTCGCCTTGACACGGCCTTGAGACCTGGGCGGCAGACCTGTGTGCTGGGTGAGTATGCGCCCGGCTTTGGGCGCTTGTGATGACTTGGCAGCCCCCCCCTGGAGCGTGCGAGACGTCGTGCCCGAGGACGTCGATGAGTTCTTTTTTCTGGCACTCACATAGCCGACATCGCCCAACGGCTGGAAGGTCGGGATCAGGTGATGTTTGCCGTTGCCAATCAAGTCTGCACGCCCCATCGCTTTTAAAGCGTCCCTGAGCATGGGCCAATTTTTAGGATCGTGGTAGCGAAGAAAGGCTTTGTGCAGCCTTCTTTGGCGCTCACCTTTCACAATGGGCACCTCTTCGCTTTGGTGGGTGACTTTTTTAAGCGGGTTCTTGCGACTGTGGTACATGGCGGTCGCAGTGGCCATGGGACTGGGGTAGAAGGTTTGCACCTGATCGGCCCTGAAACCATTTTTCTTGAGCCAAATGGCCAAGCGCATCATGTCCTCGTCTTGCGTGCCTGGGTGGGCAGCAATGAAATAAGGCACCAAATACTGTTTTTTGCCAGCCTCGGCACTGAATCGATCAAACATTTGCTTGAATTGATCGTAAGCCCCCATGCCGGGCTTCATCATCTTGGACAACGGCCCGCTCTCGGTGTGCTCGGGTGCGATTTTGAGGTAACCGCCCACATGGTGGGTGGTGAGCTCCTTCACATACTCGGGCGACTTCACCGCCAAGTCGTAGCGAAGACCGGAGCCGATCAGAATTTTTTTCACCCCAGGCAAGGCTCGTGCACGTCGATAGAGTTTGATGAGGGGGCCGTGCTCGGTATTCAAGTTGGAGCAAATCCCAGGATAGACACAAGAGGGTTTGCGGCAAGCCGAC
Source organism: uncultured Burkholderiales bacterium (assembly GCA_903887655.1). Lineage (GTDB taxonomy): Bacteria > Pseudomonadota > Gammaproteobacteria > Burkholderiales > Burkholderiaceae_C > Limnohabitans. The sequence continues at coordinate 2,713 of CAISQQ010000382.1, read as the reverse complement.
TCAATCTCTAGGCTCTTGCAACCAATTCGGTACATATTGGCGGTGGGCCCACCGAGGTCGGAGATCACACCCGTGAAGCCTTGAACCTTGGCTTTGATGTCTTCAATCTCTTCAATGATGGAGTCTTCACTGCGGCTTTGGATGATGCGGCCTTCGTGCTCGGTGATCGAACAAAAAGTACACCCTCCAAAACAACCGCGCATGATATTGACAGAAAAACGAATCATCTCCCACGCTGGTATTTTGGTGGGCCCATCATGGCGTCCGTTTTCGTCTTGATAAATGGGGTGCGGACTCCTCGCGTAAGGCAATCCAAACACAAAATCCATCTCTGCGGTGGTGAGGGGAATGGGAGGCGGGTTGATCCAGACGTCCTTGGCGCTTGCGCCTTCTCCGTGCTGCTGCACCAAAGCTCGGGCGTTGCCGGGGTTGGTCTCCAAGTGCAAAACTCGGCTCGCGTGGGCATACAGCACAGGGTCGGACTTGACTTGCTCAAAACTGGGCAAACGGATCACGGATCGGTCGCGGGGTGGAACCTTGTAGGCACCCAAGCCATGCATGCCAGAACTCTGGTGTTTGGCAGGGGCGTCGCTCCCCTCATGGGCTACTTGGGTGCCTTGCCCGAGCGAAGAGCCCACAGCCACATCGCTCGGGGGTGATGGGTGAGTTTTGGCCGCATCTCGCTTGAACACCAAGGGGCGACTTTGCCCCGTCAAGCTGGAGTTCGGGTTGGACACACTCGCGGGGTTGCTAGACGAGGTCTCAGTGGCGGGCACAGACATCACCGACGACGTTGATCTCGCCTCCAACTCACACACCTCGCCTTGGGCCAGGGCTTGCTCAGAGGCCATCAAATAAGGGTTGACCTGGGCTTCGGTGCGCCCTGGGGTATCGACTTGCGTGGAGTTGATCTCAAACCAATCGGGAGGTGTTTCTCGGCGCAAAAATGCAGTGCCCCTCAAATCCGTGATGGCTTCAATGGGCTCCTTGGCCGCCAATCGATGGGCCAAGTCCACCAAGGCACGCTCGGCATTGCCGTAGAGCAAGATATCGCACTTGCTGTCGACCACAATGGAGCGCCTCACCTTGTCAGACCAATAATCGTAGTGCGCGATGCGACGCAACGAGCCCTCAATGCCACCGAGCACAATGGGCACAGAGGGAAAGGCTTCGCGACAACGCTGAGCGTACACAATCGCAGCACGGTCAGGGCGTTTGCCACCGATATCTCCCGCCGTGTAGGCATCATCGCTGCGAACACGCCGGTCTGCGGTGTAGCGGTTGATCATCGAATCCATATTGCCCGATGTCACCCCCCAAAACAAATTGGGTGTGCCCAAGGCCTTGAAGTCTTGGGTGCTGTGCCAATCGGGCTGGGCAATGATCCCCACTCGAAAGCCCTGTGATTCCAGCATGCGTCCCACCACCGACATGCCAAAGCTTGGGTGATCCACATACGCGTCGCCGGTGACCAAAATCACATCACAACTGTCCCAACCCAATGCCTCCATCTCCGCACGACTCATGGGCAAGAAAGGAGCCACACCAAAGCGAGCCGCCCAATATTTCCGGTATGAAAACAAGGGCTTGGCCTGGCGCTGAAAGAAAGAAACGTCTAGAGGTGCATTCATGGTAATTTTGTGCTCTAGTGTAGTGGTTTAACCCCAAGCACAGTGTTTTTGTGGTCTTTTTGATTCACACTGTGAAGGCAAGGCTACACTAGAGGGGTGCTTTTTTGATGTGCGACCCTCGCTGGTGCACCAACGCTGGCGCTATTGAGCGAACGCTGAGAACCAGCTCGCCGTGTCGCTCGGGTGCTCAGCCGTGGATCCAGACCGACTGGACACGCCAGACGTGTAGCGCTCTGATGAAGCACTCTTTTGCAATCTATTGGATCCTTTTATTGCCCCATGACCCCCCAACCCACCCGCGGACCCGCTTCCATTTGGGACCTGTTTTGGTCCTTCACCCTCTTGGGCCTTCAAGGCTTTGGCGGGGTGCTCACGATTGTGCAGCGCGAGTTGGTGGAAAAAAAACAATGGTTCACCCCTGAAGAGTTTGTCGAAGACTGGTCGGTCGCACAAGTATTGCCCGGGCCCAATGTGATCAATTTGGGACTGATGTTTGGATCTCGTCATTTTGGCGTGGCTGGTGCCGTTGCGGCCACCACGGGCTTGATGCTCATCCCCAGCTTTGGGGTCCTCACCTTGGCCTTGCTGTACGGCAGCATCGCGCACAACCCCATCGCCCAGTCGGCCCTACAAGGCATGAACGCGGTGGTGGCCGGCATGGTCTTGGCCACCGGTCTCAAGCTCATGCCCGCCCTCAAGAAAAACCCCTTGGGTTACCCGTTGAGCACGGCCTTGGTGCTGCTCACCATTGTGTGTGTGAATGTGGTGAAGATGCCCTTGGCCTATGTGCTCTTGGGCATCGGGGGGGTGTCCACGCTGTGGGCAGCGCGCCAACTTGAGCGATTCAAGAGCACCCGCTCTGCAACCAACACACCCGCAGATCAAGCACAAGAGGTGTTGACCAGCGCCATCAACAAGGCCAAAGACAAGCCGAACGCCCAAGCCCAGGACTGAGAACGTGCTCGCGCATTGAGATCGACCCCCTCCTCCTATTTCATTTCTCGACAAACCTTCCCCCCATGAACTTTACACTTCCCGACTGGTTGGCCTTGTTTTTACATTTCTCAGTGGACTCCTTGCTG
>CAISQQ010000381.1 GCA_903887655.1 uncultured Burkholderiales bacterium | reverse complement strand
TCCAACTCACCATCCCAACAGCCGACAGCAGCTCAACCGTTGTTCAGTACCGCGTCCAAACAACCGACTTGGCCACGGGGGTGAAGAGCGCCTCGCAAACCTGCGCAAACATCGCCAATTCCATATTGAGCCAGTTTCCCAGTGTCGGCGCCTTCCATCTTGTCCCGGGACCTGTGGCCAACACCATCGAACTCGTACCCACTCAAGTGGCCACATCGAACTCGGGGCTTTATCCATTGGCAACGGTGAAAACACTCGCCTACGCCCCTGCATTGAACATCCTGGATGAAAACACCATCACGGATTACTTCAACTTCAGCAACCTGTCTGGCTCGTCCAGTGTCTTGGGGGCGAACGGTTACAACTCGAGCTTGGGTCAAGCTTATATATACAACGCCAGTGGTTTTGTGACCTCTCCTGTCAACTCCACCACCTACAACGGCGGACCGATCTCAGGCCTGAGCACCATCGTGCATGGACCCGTCTACGCTCAACTGGCCTCTTACCAGGCCCCCAACACGGTGACCACCAAGGGATACAACATTGGTAATGCGCCCACGCTGAACGTCGGCTCTGGCAGTGGAATACAAATTGGCGACATCATCACCGACATCAGCTCGAGCGCGAACAACGCCCTTTTGTCCAACAACGCCGTTTTAAGTGTCATTGGCAACACCGTCACTTTGGCGTACCCAGTGAGCATCGCATCCAACGACGATCTGATTTTTACTCACAAGAGTGTGACGACCACGACTTTGACAGGTATCAACAACTCAGTGCTGACCTTGGACTCGAGTGCGGGCATACAAGTTGGCGATATTGTGATGGACAGCACCCAACCGCAAACCAGTGCGGGTCTTCGGGTCAAATCAGTTGGACTCAACTCGGTCACGCTCAGCGGCACATTAACCTCAGCTGCCCCGGATTTACTTACATTTGTCCACACAGGGATGACTGAAACGTTCAACCTGTACGCAGACCCTGGCTACATGACGGGCTCCTCGATGAAAGCCGTGGGCTTTACCCTGAATGTCCCCAACTCACAAGCGGTCATCACCAATGTCACCCCACTACTCAATGGCACGCTTGCCCAGCAAAACCTGACTCAGGACGGCACTGCTTCACATGCAACCTTCCAGTGGGCCTCCACCCAAGGCATCACGGATCTGAGCCAGCCCTTGGCATCGGTGACGCTCGTCACCCAGTCCAATGATTTCAACTCCCCAGTTGATCCTCCACAGTTCGACAAATTCGGCACGATCAATGCCACATTGAGCAATGTGTCGATCAATAACAGTTTCTTCAAGACCGTCGGATCCTCTTTACCCTCAGAAGTGACTACCAACTTGCCCAGTCAGGTTTATTCGCTATCAGGCACGATTTACTCCCAGTTCAACAACAACGCCACCAATCCCTCAACGGGGTTTTCCAACGACCCGAGCAAAATCCCCATGCCAGGCACCAATATGGATTATGTGGTTCAAGGCGATCCTGGTAGTGATATTTACTTAAGCCTCAACACCTTTGCCTCACCCTTTGTGGCGGTCACAGCCCAGTCACCCAACGCCAATGTCAATTTCGATGTGTTGGCGCAAACGGCCTCCAAGGGCCTTTATTCGATGGTGATTGATCTGCCCAACAATGCGAGCAATGTGGTTTTTTCACCCAACGCCGCGTTCAACATCACCACCAACATCAGCAGCGGTCACTTGCTCACCATCACTGGGCAATACACACCGCCCTCCAACCTCAGTGCTGCAGCGGTTTTGGGCACCATCAATGTCACGCTGAACAATGAGCTCAATACGGGTAGTCAATTCTCTATTGACAGCGTCATCACCCCCACCAATTCCAAAGGGGTTGGACAGTCCTTGTACTTTGGTGCGACACAAACAAACGCGAGTGGACAGTACACCATCCCCAACTTGCCAGCGGGACAAATCAGCCTTTATCCATTCAACAATGTCAACATGGCCCAGTCGACAACACTGTCGGTCAATGATGCTCTGGCTGCCATGTCGATTGCTGCTGGTTTGGGTGTTCCTCAAGGACTCGGTAAGCCCATGGGCTCAGTCAGCAATCTATTGCCCTCCGACTTTATTGCTGCAGACTGGAACAAGGACGGGACAGTGACCGCTGCTGATGCGCTGGACATTTTGTCCTACTACGTCGCTGTCAATAAAAATCCCAGCTTAATGTCTTACACCTACTTGCCAGCGACCAGCAACACGACTTCAAGCCCAGAGTCTGTCTCCAATGTGGTCTGCCCCACCATGACCCCCTTCATGACCAACCTCAGCATAGCTACAGGCTCGACCTTGAATCCTGGTCAATCACAGACACTCGACATCGTGGGCGTGTTGAATGGCAACCTCGTGCCTTTCTAAAAGTAAAAGCGAACTTTTAAGTCTTGGAGCCAAACTAGCGTGGGTGGTTTGACTGATAAATCACTTAAACTGTGGCCAATGCCAACAATTTAGCGCCGACGCTGACACGACGCTCAGGTCAATGCGTCTGTCTTCTTGGCAAGACCGTCCTTCTTCCTGGGGCTTGATGACGCCAAACCCCGCAACAGATTCAGAGTTCCATCCATGAGTATTTACAGCATGACCGGTTACGCCAGCGCGCAAACCGACATCCCCTTGGCCAGTGGTGAATTGATGCGCATGGGTCTGGAGATTCGAGCTGTTAACTCGCGCTTTTTGGACTTGAGCTTCAAGATGCCCGATGAGTTCAGATCCTTTGAGTCCTTGATTCGTGAAGAATTCAGCACAACACTCAAGCGCGGAAAAGTTGACATCAAACTCTTTACCGAGAGCAACTCGCCCGCATCGATCAAAACACCTTCGAGCGAAGTCTTGTTGGAACTCAAGCACGCCCAAGACTTGGTGAAATCACAGTTTCCTGCTGCTTTGGATTTGACTTGCTTTGAGATCTTGAAACTGACGGAACAAAGCTCACACCACGACCATGTGCTGCCAGCCGAGCCAGAAATGGCTGCACATCTGCGCTTGCGGGTTAAAAAGGCGTTGGCCGATCTCCTCATCGCGCGCAAAAAAGAAGGTGAACGCCTGGTGGAATCCTTGTTGGAGCGTTTGCATCAGATTCAAAGTTTTGCAAAACAAGCCCAACCCTTGATTCCCCTCTTGGTTCAACAACAACGCGATAAGTTTTTAGAGCGCTGGCGAGAAGCACTCGAACATGGTGGCGCCTCGGTGCTGCCCGAGGCCGCGCAAGAGCGAGCGCTCTCTGAAGCCACCGCTTACGCCATCAAAATCGACGTTGCTGAAGAGCTCACACGCCTCAATGCCCATTTGGATGAGATTAAGCAGTGCCTGACCCTCACGCACGCGCAAGCAGGAGTGGGCAAGCGGCTGGATTTTTTGATCCAAGAGCTCCACAGGGAATCCAACACCTTGGGCTCAAAGTCCACGGCACTTGAACTCTCCAACATCTCGATAGAGATGAAAGTCTTGATTGAGCAAATGAGAGAGCAAGTTCAAAACCT
>CAISQQ010000380.1 GCA_903887655.1 uncultured Burkholderiales bacterium | reverse complement strand
CTTGATGCCCCCTCACGCACAGAAAGCGCCTTGCCATGACCACAGCCTCTCTCACCGTCAACGGACAACTGCACACCCACGAGGTCGAGCCCAGAACGCTGCTTGTCGACTTCTTGCGAGACCACTGCCAATTGACCGGAACCCATGTGGGCTGTGACACGAGCCAGTGCGGCTGCTGCACCGTGATCGTCAACGGGGACGCCATCAAAGCGTGCACCGTCTTGGCCGTTCAACTCGAGGGCGCCCAGGTCACCACCATCGAAGGCTTGTCCCAGGGCCACTTGCACCCGGTGCAACAAGCCTTCACCCAGTGCCATGCGCTGCAGTGCGGCTTTTGCACACCCGGCATGATCATGTCCAGTGTCGACTTGATCGCCAAAAACCCGAACCCCACCAAGGAGGAGATTGCCCAGGGCCTCGAGGGCAATTTCTGCCGCTGCACGGGCTACATCAACATCGTGGAGGCGGTCCATGAGGCGGCCCAAGTGATGCGAGTGGGGGGCTGAGCATGAACACCACCACCACAGCCGCACTGGCCGAGACGGCATTTTCCAGAACCGAGGACCTGCATTTGATCCTCGGTCAGGGACACTTCACCGCCGATCAATCCTATCCCGGTGAGCTCCATCTTTTTGTGATTCGAAGCCAGTACGCCCACGCGCGCATCAAGCGCATGGATCTGAGCGCTGTCGAATCGGCCCCGGGCGTGCGCTGGGTGATGACGGCAAAAGACATCGAGGCCCATGGGGGACAAGACTTGCCCAGTGCGCCGCCGGTCATGACCACCAGCGGTGTTCTCCAAGAGCTCAACAAAATGCCCGTCTTGGCCCGTGAATGCGTGCGCTTTGTGGGGCAGCCGATGGCGTTTGTCGTGGCCCAGACCTATCACCAGGCCCAAGACGCCGCGGAGCTCGCGCAAATCGATTTTGAAGAGCTCGCGGCTTGTCCCAACGCCGATGCGGCCCACTTGCCCGGCGCCGTGCAGTTGCACGCCAATGCCCCAGGCAACGTGTCGGCGGCTTTTCAGTCCGGCGACTTGGCCGCGCTCGAGGCCCAATTTGCCAAGGCCCACCATGTGAGCGCCTTGACGGTTCGCAGCCAACGCCTCTTTGGTGTGCCGATGGAGCCGCGTGCGGTGGTGGCCCACCACGATGCGCTCACAAAACGCACCCGGCTGCACACGCCCTCCCAGGGCTTGCTCAACATGCAAGCCTACATGGCGCAATGCTCGGGCGTGCCCGTAAGCGACCTTGAGATCATCACCCAAGATGTGGGCGGCTCCTTTGGTCTCAGAACCGGTGCCTACAGTGAGCACGTGGGGGTGGTGATGGCGGCACGCTTTCTCGGTCAAGCGGTCAAGTGGGTGGGCACACGCTCGGAGATTTTTTTAAGCGACTGGCACGCCCGGGCCTTGACGCTCAATGGCTCCATTGCCCTCGATGAAGAGGGTCGTATTTTGGCGATCCGTTTTGAAGACCGGGTGGATGTGGGGGCCTACAACTGCTACATGAGCTCCTTCATTGGCTCGCGCAATTTGTCGGTCACGATGGGCGGTGTCTACCGCGTGCCAGCGCTTTATATGCACAGCGAGATGGTCTACTCCAACACGGTGCCCACGTCCTCCTACCGAGGTGCTGGGCGCCCCGATATCGCTTACGCGATCGAGCGACTGGTGGACTATGCCTGCCATGAACACGGCTTCGATCCCGTTGAGATGCGCCGAAAGAATTTCATCCCCGTGGCTGACTTTCCTTACACCACAGCCAACGGCACGCGCTACGATCTGTGCGACTTTGATCGGGTGATGACGCTCGCCTTGAGCTTGGCCGACCACGCGCATTACCCCGAGCGCAAAGCGGCCGCAGCCAGCGCGGGCAAAGTGCGCGGGCTGGGCCTCTCGACCTATGTCGAAGCCTCAGGCGCTGGCACCGCGCAAATGGACCAAGTCCATGGCCTGATGAGTGAGAGCGGGGTGTTGACAATTGAAGGCCTCACCGGTGCCTCCGGTCAAGGCCATCAAACCTCGTTTGCCAAGATAGTGCACACGGAGCTTGGGATGCAGGAGTCCGACATCCGCTATGGATCGGCCCAAACCGGCACCGCCTTGCAAGGCAACGGCACGGGGGGCTCGCGCAGTTTGTACGGCGCGGGCTCGGCGATCAAGAACATGTGCTCCAAGCTCAAAGACCAAATCGCCACCTTGCTAGCGAGCCAGTGGTCGTGTGCACCCGAGGCGGTGCGTTTTGAGGAAGGCGCCTGGCGACTAGAGGGCTCTCCCTCCCAGTCTGGTTTGAGCACCACCGAGGTGCTCGCTCGTCTCACCCCCCAAGAGCGTGGCGCACTGCAAGCCACGGGCGAGGCCAAATCGGGCTCCACCTTCCCCAACGGCTGCCATGTGGTGGAGATCGAGATCGACCCCGAGACCGGCGAGACCGAGATCGTCAATTACACCGCCGTCGATGAGCTCGGCCGAGTGATCTCTCCCCATTTGGTCCGCGGCCAAGTGCACGGGGGAGTGGTCCAAGGTCTGGGTCAAGCCTTCATGGAGCAAGTGGTCTATGACGAGCAGGGCCAATTGATCACGGGCTCCTTCATGGACTACGCCATGCCCCGCGCGGGCGACCTCAAAGCCTTGAACAACGCCACGCTTGAGTTGGGCACCGAGCTCAATTTGCTCGGCGCCAAGGGGGTGGGCGAGTCCGGTTGCACGGGCTCTTTGCCCGCCTTGGCCAACGCCATGATGGAGGCTTTGAGGCCGTTTGGCGTGGACCGCATGGACATGCCCTTCACGCCAGAGAAAGTCTGGCGTGCGATGAAAGTCTGAGCACCCACACCAGGCACTTGAGTATTCACCCCTCTTCACACTTTGTAGACGCGCATGCAATACAAAACCCGACGCTATTTTGCTTGGATCTTGTCGGTCTACTTCTTTGGCCTGGCGGTGATGTGCCTGCACTGGGTGCTGCCCCTCAACGGCAAACCCACGGCGGTGCATTTTGTGGTGAGTGGGCTGTGTTGTGTGGTCGCCGTGGTGTGCTTTTTAATTGGCCTGAGGCCCGTGATTGTGGTGATGGATCGGATTAAAAAATGAGACTTCTCAATTCCTGCTGGGCGCGCTTGTTCAATGGCCTGGGAGTGAGCCGGCGGCGTGCTGCGCTCATGGCTTGGGGTGTGTTGATGGCCCAAGGGTGCTGGGCGGTGGACGTCTACACCTTGTCGAACAATCAGTTGGCCATTGGGCAAGTGGGTGTGGGCTCGAGCACCTACAGCAATGTGGTGGTGACGCTCGGCACGGTGTTGAGCGTGGGCAGCTTGCCCGCCTTGGGCTCAATGGACAGCTACAACAGCCAAACCAATCAGTTGACCATTCCCACGGTCATTGTCGGCAGTTTGACCTTCAACAATGTCGTGGTGACTGTGGACCGCGTGCTCTCGGTGGGCAAGCCTTCAGCGCCACTTGCCCCCCAAGTGCTCCTCTCGGAAATTGCGCCCCCTGTGGGCCCCATGGTGACGGGTAAAACGCTCGTGAGCAACGCGGACGACCTCAACGTGATCACCCATGCCCAGGCCTTGGCCATGGGTGAGTCCCCCATTCCTGATGAGCACCCGACCTATTTGCGCTACAGCGACGGCAGTGTGAAGTTCTGGATCCAAGGCGGTGGCGGCACCTCCAGCTTCACGACCACCGACTTCACCACCTTGACCCCCAGCCCCAACCCCTTGAAGACGACACCGGTCTTGGGACCGAGCAAACCCCTGGGCTCGGCTTTTGACGCGGATTATGCGGGGGGGTCTTCGATTTTCAAGGCCAGCAATGGCAGCGATTTGTTGATGATCTACCATGCTGAAAACCACTACGGGGTGGTGGAGAACGCCACCAATGGCATCACTTTTTACGCCTCCATCGGTTTGGCCCGTTCCAGCGACGGTGGGATCACCTGGACACGCTCTGGGCCCATCATCACGGGGCGAGAGGCCATGGGCGCCTATCCTGGTGCGAACATGGGGGGTGTGGGGGCGGCCAATCCCTCGG
>CAISQQ010000379.1 GCA_903887655.1 uncultured Burkholderiales bacterium | reverse complement strand
GCAAGGGCCAGTCAATGCCAATGGCTGGGTCATTCCACAACAAGCTGCGCTCATGCTCGGGGTGGTAGTAGTCAGTGGTTTTGTACAAAAACTCGGCACTCTCGCTGGTCACCAAAAAACCGTGTGCCAAACCCTCAGGCACCCACAGTTGGCGCTTATTGTCTGCCGACAACTCCAAACCAAACCATTGGCCAAAGGTTTTGGAGTCGCGCCTTATATCCACCGCCACATCAAACACCGAGCCCTGAGTGACTCGCACCAACTTGCCCTGCGGATGCTGGACCTGAAAATGCATGCCACGCAAAACCCCCTGGCTTGACTTGCTGTGGTTGTCTTGCACAAAGGTGCGCTCTAAACCTGTGGCTTGTGCAAAGTCACGCGCATTGAAGCTCTCAAAAAAGAAACCTCGTGCGTCTCCGAATACCTTAGGCTCTAGGATCAAAACGCCTTCAATGGGCGTGGTGGTGACTTGATAGGGCATGGCTTATTTCTTAATCTCTATTTCTTGATATCTATCGGACGACGCAAAAAATCTGCAATGAAGCAGTGTTTGTCTTGTGCCACCAAGTTGTAAACGAATTGAATGTCAACATTCATGTAGTCGTGCACGATGCGATTGCGCAGTCCAATGGCCGCATTCCACTGGTTCAGTTCTTCTAGGCCAAAAACTCCCATACGCTGCAAGCCGGCAAAGCTGTCGTAAGCAGACACTGGAACCTCAAGCTCTGCGGCCTTGAGCCAATGCTTGGCCTTGCCGATCGCGTTTTCAATGAGGACTTGCAGCGAGTGCAAGGTTCCGCCTTGCTCCAACAAACTCAACGTTGCGCCCGAGGCAATACGTTGCTTGACCTCGGCCAGAACCGCCGTCTGCTGATTTGCTGTGCGATTGCACTCCTCTTGGTAGAGATCAAGCTGCATGCGTTTTTCTCCAATGGAAGTCTTCGAGTTCAGCCCAAGTCAGGGTTAAAAAGTTCATCCATGGCAGAGTGTCTTGTCCTTTGAGAACCACGCCCTCTTGTGCGACCAAAGCACGCATCGCCAGTTTGGCTTGTGACATGTCGATGATGTCGACTTGATCGGGATGCACGCCAATGTCTTGCTGGATCGTCTGCTTGAGCTTTTCACTTAACACCAGTTGATCCATCGCAGCGATGTCTTTGCGCCAACGCAAAGCCAAGTCCCAATCGCTTTGTGCCGTGGCCGTGCCATTGGCTTGACTACCCACCAACACGGCAAACTCCAAGTCCGGCAGGGCTTGAAGCAGCAACTTCAAACGCTCAAGGATGGAGACGTGTGTGGACGAGTTCATCTTGAATGCAAGCAGGACTTATTTCAACAAACCCAACAGGTACTGCCCGTAGCCATTTTTGGCCAGCGGGGCCGCCAGTTTGTTGAGCTGGTTTGCGTCGATCCATTGTTGGGTGAAGGCAATTTCTTCTGGGCACGCCACCATCAAACCTTGGCGCTTTTGCAAGGTGGCGATGAAGCTGGCTGCCTCCATCAAGCTCTCGTGGGTGCCGGTGTCTAGCCAGGCATACCCACGGCCCATGATCTCAACCTGGAGTTGCGCCAACTCCAGGTAGCGTTTGTTGACGTCGGTGATTTCAAGCTCGCCACGGTGGGAGGGCTTCACGGCGGCGGCAATGTCGCAAACCT
>CAISQQ010000378.1 GCA_903887655.1 uncultured Burkholderiales bacterium | reverse complement strand
CTGGCGATGGGGTTTGTCCAGTGGGAAAAGTATTTGGTATCCAGGTTTGGAATTGTTGAGACAAGCTGTGCCTGGTGACTGGAGCTCAGTGTTACAAGCGCTTAGAAACAAAGCGTGTTAAGTGCAGAGTTTTTACGGTTTGGTTTAGCTAAGTCAGCTCACGAATCGACAGGTTTCATGAAAGAGGCCAGTAAAAGGTGACAATAATTGGGCTTGAAGAACCATGGAATTAGTTCGCAGGGTTGTGAGCTTGGGAAGACTTCAGCACTCAGATGATCTTGCCATTGTCCTGATGCATTGACTGCGTTGAGCAGCAACTGCGTTCCCGTGTCAAAGTCCATGCTCTTGTTGTTCAATACCAAGATGTTTTCTTGAGCATGCGCTGCAGGCTCAGCGCTTGCAAAAGATACAGTGTTGGAGGTATCTTTGAACACGATTGGGTGAAGGCTCGCCGGTGCAGCCAAATCGATAGGCCCCGATAACCAATCGTGAATGCTGCCCCAATGATGGTTTTTCAAGACCATTTTGATGTGTTTGAGTTGTCTTTGGACAAGATCTTCATCTTTGAGCTTAAAGCATTGCTGACCCAAGACGTTATCAAACCAAATGAATGCATTGGGGGACTCTTTGATTAAAAGTGTCAATTCTCTCAATCCATCGCGGCGCTCGAATTTCCAAGATGTTCCGGCGTTTTTTAAACCTTTGCCATGGTTCATGTTGAAAAAAATCGACGCCAATGGGTCAATATCAATGATTCTGATCTTTTTGAATTTCGCAAGCCAAGAGGTCGGCATCATCCATCCTGCGCTTCCTCCAATGAGTATCAGTTCCGATTGAGTCATAGATTGACCCATTAAAAAAGCATTGATACTTCGCTGCGTAGTTTCCCAGCGGTTTTTGGCCATCCAAGCACTCGCGTGCCAAGACAAGCCTCCGGTCTCTTGCGCATGAAGGGCATCTTTCACCCAGTCAAGCATCGCTCTGCCCGATGGATAGGCCTTAACGGTCACAAGCGGCCTTGCGAATGTTGACCAGGGGCGTTTGAGGCGCAATGGGTTGCCAGGTGTCCATCACACCCTCACTCTCCAAGGTTTGACCCGAGAGTCGAGGGCCACTGTGCCAGGACACGGAGAGGGTCTTGACCATGCCCGCTTGGCAGTTGAATTCAAACATGGTTCGAGTGGATCGAAAAGTCATGCCCCTCGAGTTCTTTTGAGGCTCTCTGTAGTCCAGCATGGTCCAAACGCGACGCAAATGGGGGTTGCTGGCGTCCGGTTTGGAGATACTTTGGGCATCGATATAGAAAACGCCCAAGTCCAGCAAGCCGACAGACTCCCAGTCACTGGCCAAAGTGGCAAACGACAGCAAGAAGCCTAAACTCGCAATCAAAGTTCGGCAAAGGCGTGATATCGAGGTATTTTTAAGTCGATAAATTGTAAAAAACATCATCTTTAAGTGCCCCATGCGCGATAATCCAGTAAAACCAAACGTCTATTAAAATGGCTTTTAAACCATCGATCTCGAAAGTGCACCAGACCCCAATGCGGAAGGATGCAATTTGACAGTCAATTTTTACCCATTTTTCCTGAAAATCAAGCCATTCAGACTGAATATTTTGGACAAGGCCTATGGATAACCATGAGTTGGGTCGATTCGCCCTAAGTACCATTGGTGTCATGATTTTGCTGGCTGCATTTTTATGGTGGTTTCAGCAGCGAAAGGGCCAACCTTTTGGTAAGTTGTTGGACAAACGAATCAAGGTCTTGGAGGTCTATCCTTTGGGCTTGAAACATAAAATGATGTTGCTGCAAGTCGATGATCAGCGTATTTTGGTGGCAGTGAATCCACAAGATATTCGTACCTTGCACACTTGGCGTGGTCGTGACAACACCATCGTTGCCGATGAGGGAGCAGACTTGAGCCAGTCCGATCGGTCTTGACTCTCCAGAGTCGATAAGGCAACAGGGTTTCAGGTGCTTGAGTGTGATCAATGGTCTTTGTGACGTTTTATCAGTCTGACTTCAGTTTTTTCAAAGCAAAATCCAAGATATAAAGGATGACAGGGATGAATGAATTTTGGG
>CAISQQ010000377.1 GCA_903887655.1 uncultured Burkholderiales bacterium | reverse complement strand
GCTCTAGCCAGGCCTGGGTGTCGCGCTCGACCTGGCTATCTAGGCCTTCCTCAGAGCTTTCGCCCGTGTTGTCTTCGCGATCTGGGTGGGTGGCTTGGTGGGTGGCTGGGCCTCTATCTGATGCTCTTGCAGTGCCCAATGCCTCGGCGCCAGATTCACCCGACTGGGGTCCATGGGCCACGTTCTTCATGGGACCAGCGCACGCTCGCGATCGACTTGGGCCAATTCAAGACTCACCTGTCGGGCCCCCGCCATGCCGAGCAAACACAACACGCCCGTCACCACCCATGTCCACTGCCAGCCCCCGCTCAGCGCAGCAGCCCAGGCCACCAAGGGCGGCCCCACAAACTGACCCATCGACGACCACTGCTGCATCCAGCCCACCGTGATCGCCACGCACTCGCGCGCTGGCGAGAGTCTCACCGCCAACGCGAACAAGGTGCCCGGCACCAAGCCGCCCAAGGCCGAGAACAACAACACGCCGGCCAAACGCACCCCCACCGGAAAATTGACCCCATCGACTTGGGCATACGCCAAGGCCGCGCCGACGGCCATGCTCAGGTAGCCCGCCCAAAGTAAACGAGGCGCCATGTCCCCCCCGGCATGGGGCGAGTCGCTGGCGCTTTTTCTCGCCAACATGAATCCCGAACCCACATTGCCCACCATGTTCACCAAGGCCACCAAGGCACTGACCCAGCCCGCGGTGAAGGCGGAGTTGCCCAGCTCGGTGGTGATGGTGGGTAAAAAACCGATGACCGCGATCCATTGCCCGGAGTACACCCCAAAACAAAACGCGATCAACCAAGGACCGCGCACACTCAAGGTGCGTTTGAGGCGGGCACCCACGCCAAAGGTGTCGGGGTTAAAGGGCGTGGACCCGCCCACTTTGCCCCAAACGGTGGGCGCCGCCCCAGACAAGCGCTGACCTTGCTCGGTCAATTCGAGCAGCCGCGCTTGGCTGGGCACGCCTTTGTACAAACCCCAGGCCGCTAAAAAGGTGATCAAAGCCAGCAACAACCACCAACTCGACCAACTGCTCGAGCCTATCACCCACGGCCCCACCCACAACGCCAGCGCCGCCCCTATCGGCATATAGGCGGCCCACCAACCCAGGGTTTTGGGCAAATCGGTGGGACTGACCAAGAGTCGCAACAAACTCGGGGCGGGCATTGCACACAGCAAAAAACCCAACCCCTCAAAAAACCGAGTCAGCAGCAGCGTTGCTGGCGTTTGCGCCGACGCCCCCAAGGCGCTCGCCACCCCCAGGAGCATCAAACCAAACAACATACAGCGCTTGAGTCCGAGCACATCGGCAAAGAGGCCCACCGCGAGCCCCAAGGTCATGCCGGCCAACTGGACCATGGAGAGCAAAAAGCCCGCTTGCACCAAGCTCACGTGCAAGTCCGCGCGCAGCACAGGCAAAGCGGGGGGCAATTTGCCAATGTGAAGCGCCACACAAATCCCCGCCAAGATCACCCAAAACGCCGAGATCAAGCCGCGTTGTGCATAGCTGCCTTGGCCAGGCCCAGCCTCGACGTCGATGGGGTTCATGGAGCGTCTCCTGAACTTGACTCTCGTCCCCAGGAAGGGGGAGAAGAATTAGGAGGGAGATTAGAAGGGGAACTGGTAGGGGATTTGGTAGGAGAACTAGAAGGAGAAATAGGGTCGCTGGGATGGCCCCACCCGCTGGCCGCGGATGGACCGGGCAAAACGGCACGGTCTTGCGTGGAACGAAGCACACTCAAACCACTCAAGCGCTGATGCTCTTTGGCGGCAAAACGGTCCGTCATGCCCGCAATATAGTCCGCCACGGCGCGTTCTCGGTCATGGCGT
>CAISQQ010000376.1 GCA_903887655.1 uncultured Burkholderiales bacterium | reverse complement strand
CCTCCCGCACAGCCTTCGCTTGGCCTCGGCCGATGCGAGTTTTCGCCGCTATTTTCGCGTGGACACGAGCTCGGGCACCGAGCGCAGCCTCATTATCATGGATGCGCCCCCAGCGCTTGAAGACGTGCGGCCTTTTGTGCGCGTTGCGGCCCTCTTTGAGCAGGCCCAGGTCACCGTGCCGCGCATCTTGGAGTGGCAAGAGGAGATGGGGTTTTTATTGCTCAGCGATTTGGGCGCGACCACCCTCATGGCGTCGTTTGATTTGCCCCTCGACGCCGCCTTGAGTCCGCTTGAAAACGCCACGAGTCGCCCGAATGAAGAAACCCAGCGACTCATGGGCTTGGCGCTGGAGGCCTTGCTGGCTTGGCAATTGAGCTCTCGCCCCGGTGTCTTGCCCGACTACGATGAGGCGCTTTTGCGCCGTGAACTCTCGCTTTTTGACCAGTGGTATGTCGGCACCCACTTGGGCCTCTCAACCGATGAGGGGGGGGTGCCTTGGAGTGAGGTGTTGGCGCCCCACTACAACACCATCATCGCCCACAACCTGAGCACGCCCAAGGTGTTTGTGCACCGCGATTTCATGAGCCGAAACTTGATGCTGCCCCAAGACAGCCAAGAGCCCCGAGTGGGGGTGCTGGATTTTCAAGACAGTGTCTATGGACCCATCACCTATGACATTGCCAGCTTGATGCGCGACGCGTTCATCTCGTGGCCCGAAGAGTTCATCTTGGACACCAGCATTCGCTACTGGGAAAAGGCGCGGGCAAGCGGTCTCTTGGATCATGACGGTTTGTGGGGCGACTTTGGCGCGTTTTACCGGGAGATTGAATGGATGGCGCTGCAGCGCCACTTGAAAGTCGCTGGCATCTTTGCCCGCTTGGGTCACCGCGACCACAAGCCCAAGTACTTGGGCGACACGCCGCGGTTTATCAATTACATCCGCCAAACCTGCTCGCGTTACCGCGAACTCGGACCCTTGCTCAAACTCATCGACCGCATCGAGCGCATCGAGTCCGTGAGCGCTTGGTCCTATGGCCGCGCTTAGCGCGGCCCACCCCCCTCACAGCCCACACAGCCCCATGCCGCGCATCTACTGCTCCGCGCCTTTGAGTGAACACACGCCGCTTGACTTGCCCCAAGAAGCGGCCAAGCACTGCCAAGTCCTGCGCCTTCAACCCCTGGAGGGTTTGACCTTGTTTGATGGCCGGGGTGGCGAGTACGATGCCCAAATCGTGGAGATGGGCCGCCAATCGGTGCGCGTCTTGGTCCAAACTCATCGCCCCATCGAGCGAGAAAACAAACACCACGTGCACCTGATCGTGGGCATGCCCGCCAACGAGCGCATGGACTGGTTGGTGGAAAAAGCCACCGAACTCGGTGTGCAGCGCATCACCCCCGTCATGAGCACCCGCTCGGTGCTTCGCTTGAGTGGCGAGCGGGCCGTTAAAAAGCAACTGCACTGGCACGGTGTGGCCTTGGGCGCGTGCGCGCAAAGTGGTCGCAACCAGATCCCCCTGATCGATGTGCCCCTGAGCTTGGCGTCTTGGTGCGATCACGCGGCTGCCAAGCCGCTCGTTCAAGACGAGTCGCAGGACCCCTCTGTGGGCGAATCTCCCCCGCTCAAAAAATTGCTCTCCACGCGGCTCCTGGAGCCCGAGCACGACGGCATGGACATCCCCCACGACTGGCGCCAGCCCCAGCGCCTGCAAGTGATGAGCGGACCCGAAGGGGGCTTCACCTTGGAGGAGGAATTGATGCTACAAGGCTTGGGGTTTGAGCCTTGCTCCTTGGGGCCGCGAGTGCTCAGGGCAGAAACCGCGGCCTTGGTGGCGCTGGCACGGTGGGGCAACGCCTAAGCGCTGAGCGTGCATTGAGCGAGCCAAGGACAGCGCTCTGGATGCACTTCAGGCCCCTCTGGTCCCCACGAGGCTCTTGGCACTCATCGCCCTCATGTCGCTGATGGCCGCAGATGGCCATGTTGTTGGTCACGGTACGGGGCCATCCAGGCCAATCCTCGGCTGGTGCCACCCGCACGCGTGCCCTCTTGGGGCCGGTATTCACAGCCCACAAACCCTTGCCAAACACCGCCTTGGCTGAGCGTATCAAGGAGCTCAAACACCGCACCGAAGTTGACCTCCCCCAGCGACGGTTCATGGCGATCGGGCACCCCCGCAATTTGAAGATGGGCCACTCGCTGCGTGGGCAAATAGTGCTCCAACTGGCGGATCAAATCGCCTTGGGCAATTTGTGCATGGTACAAGTCCATTTGCACTTTGACATTGGGGCGACCCAAGGCTTGCACAATGCCATGGGCTTGCTCTTGTAAATTGAGAAAATAATGCGGTATGTCGCGCGCATTGATGGGCTCAATCAAAATATCGATCCCCAGCTCTGCGGCCCAATCGGCGGCGCGGGCGAGGTTTCTCAAATAGGTCTGCATGAGCGCGTTGTCATGGCTGGCGTAATGGTGGTGGGTCGCTCGAGCCGTGAGCGCTCTGTCCGAGAGGGGCGTTGAAGGCCTGTCGAGGTGCTGCAAAGACGCAGGCACACAACCCGCCATCACATGAAGTTGGCGACAACCCACGATGCGGGCGTACTCGAGCGCCAAGCGCACACCCGCCTCAAACTCTTCTTCCATTCCCGGCAAACAAGCGGTGCCGCGCTGTCCTCGCTCCCAAGCGAGGGTGGCCTGCGCTGGCGTGAAGCCGCCAGGCGGCGCGTTAAAGAGGACTTGCACGAGGCCACAGGCCTTGAGCTGCTGGGCCCACACCTGGGCCTCATGGGCGTAAGGAAATAAACACTCGACCGCTTTAAAGCCATCCCGCTGGGCGGCCCCCATGCGCTCGAGCAGACCCATTTCAGGGTAGAGCATCGTGAGGTTGGCGGCAAATTGGGGCATTGTGGTGGTGTGGGTCCGTGGTTCTCAGGTGCGGCTCGCTCAAGCTGGCCTCAGCGCCCGGGTAGCGTTTGCATCAACAGTTGGGGCTCACTGGAATGGATCACCGCTTGGGCCCAGTCCTGGAGTTTGGCAATGTCGGTGCGCAGCAGCTCTTGCTTGACCGTCAAGATTTGTGTCGGGTGCATGGAAAAACTCCTCAACCCCAAGCCCAGCAGCAACCGTGTCATTTGCGCGTCTCCCGCCATCTCACCGCACACACTCACCCCTTTGCCCGCGGCGATGCAAGCCCGAATGGTGCTTTCAATGAGACCGAGTACGGCCGGGTGCAGGGGATCGTACAAATGCGCCACGGACTCATCGGCACGGTCAATGGCCAAGGTGTACTGGATCAGATCGTTGGTGCCGATGGAGAGAAAATCAAAGTGCTGGAGAAAAAGCGGCAAGGTGAGTGCAGCGGCAGGCACCTCAATCATCGCCCCCAACTTGAGCGGACCGTAGGGAATGCCTCGCGCATCCAACTCCGTGCGTGCTTGCGCCAACAAGGCGAGGGTTTGTTTGATCTCTCGCGCATGCGCGAGCATGGGGATGAGCAAATTCACTTGGCCGTGGCAAGAAGCGCGCAGTATCGCGCGCAGCTGCGTTAAAAACATCGCCGGCTCCGACAAGCTCCAACGGATGGCTCTCAGACCCAAAGCGGGATTCAAATACTGGTCTTCTTTTTGTGAGCGGTCCAGCGGTTTGTCGGCACCGATGTCAATGGTGCGGATCGTCACAGGCAGGCCCTTCATGCCTTGCACCGCCTTCAAGTAAGCCTCAAACTGCTGCTCCTCGTTGGGCAAGACCCCTTCACGGCCCATGAACAAGAACTCACTTCGAAACAGCCCCACCCCCACCGCGCCCGCGGCAATGGCTTGGGCGGTGTCTTCGGGCAACTCGATGTTGGCCAACAACTCAACGCGTTGACCGTCCAAACTCACCGCCGGGGTGTGCCGCAAGCGAGAGAGTCGCTCGCGCTCCAACTGTGCTTGACGTTGTTTAAAGCCATACTCGGCCAAAATGATGGCCGATGGGTCCACGATCAAGACCCCTTGGTCACCGTCAATGATGACCCAGTCGTCTTGTTGCACCCAATGACTCGCCCCTCTGGCGCCCACGACTGCGGGAATGTCCAAACTGCGCGCCACGATGGCCGTGTGCGAGGTGCGTCCCCCGACATCGGTGACAAAGCCGGCGAACACACTTTGCTTGAATTGAATCATGTCGGCCGGCGACAAATCGTGCGCCACCAGGACCAAGGGGACATCCACCTCGTCATCGAGCAAGAGATCTTGTTGCCGCTGGCTACCTGGGCGCACTTGTGGCTCAATGGGCAGCGCATGGGGCAAGCCCTTCATGTAGCGCAGTAGCCGCTCCACCACTTGCTCGAGATCGGCTTTGCGCTCCCTCAAATAGGGGTCGGTCATTTCATCGAATTGCCTGGCCACGACCTCCAACTGCGAGGTGAGCGCCCACTCCGCGTTATAGAGGCGATCGGTGATCCAGTGCTTGATCCCGTCGCTGAGCATCGTGTCGTCGAGCAGCATCAAATGCACATCCAACATCGCCGTGAGCTCCACGGGCGAGTCCTTGGGCATGCTTTGCTGCAAGGCCACAATCTCTTTGACCACCGCATCGCGTGCGCTGGCCACGCGGGCAATTTCACTCTTGACTTGCTCAGGGGAGACCAAATAGTGCGCCACATCCACGCGACTTGATGCCACCAAGACCGCACGCCCAATGGCAATGCCTCTGGCGACGGCAAATCCGTGGATGGAAAACGTCATCTCACTCGCCTTCGTCGAACTTGTTGGCAATCAACGCGAGCAGTGCGTCCATGGCCTCTTGGGCTTGCTCGCCCTCGGTCTCCAATTGCACGGTGGTGCCTTGGGCGGCAGCGAGCATCATGACCCCCATGATGCTCTTGGCGTTGATGCGACGCTCACCCCGTGTGAGCCACACCTCACAGGGAAACGAGCTGGCCAGTTTGGTGAGTTTGGCCGATGCGCGGGCATGCAGGCCCAATTTATTGCTGATGGTCGTCTGGGTTTGGATCATGTTGTTTCTTGGATTGGTTTTGAGGTGCGGTGTTGGCCACTTGCATGACGCCTTGCGCGCCGCCAGCGAGCGCGCGGCTCACCAGCATCTCCAGGCTTTCTTGACAATAGCTGACCGTTCGCAGCAGCATGGGCAAATTCACCCCAGCCACCAATTTGGCATGGGTTCCTTGCACCAAGCGCTGCGCCACATTGGAGGGGGTGGCGCCAAAGATATCGGTGAGGACCAGCAAGCCCTGTCCTTGGGCCAAGGAGACCATGATTCGTGCACTGGACAAGGACTCCTCGGGGGAGGTGTTGGGGTGCACATCCAAGGCCAAAAGCGAGTTGCCGCAGTCGGGAAAGACATGCAAGGCACACGCTTTGAGCGCATGGGCCAGGGGCGCGTGCGCAATGATCAAGATTTTATTGCTCATGTGGACGAGGGTTCAAGGCCACCATTATCCCCATTTTGCGAATCGTGCTGGTCCTGAGCGTTTTGCCAAACGAAAAACAAATAGGTCAACAAGCACAGGCTCGAAAACACACCCATGGCCGCGGGGTAAGCCTCTTCAATGGACCAGCCTCTGGCGCTCAAGAGATCCACCACGGCACCAAACATCCATTGAATGGCAAAGACCCCCAGAAAAATGACCAAATTGAAGGCCGACAACACCCGCCCGGCCCAACGGGGCTCGAACGCGAGTCCCACCGCCGGTTGAGACAAGGACACGCACGAGCTCGTGATGGCAAACAACACCCAGGTCCACACGTTGGTGCTGGCTGAGAAAAAGATCAATTGGCACTGCACCACGAAGCTCCAAGGGTAGACCCAAGCGATCACTTGCGCGGCCCGCACGCCTCGGGCACTCAAGATGGGGAAAATCCATCCCCAGGCAAAATATGAGCAAAGCAGCCCCAAATTGAGCGCAAACAGCCCACCCGCCGCCTCGCTCGCCGGCAAGCCGCTCACGTGGACCAACCATGGCCCAGCCCAGAGCGTTTGCATGGCAATGAGTCCGCCGTAAGCGATGCAGCCCAAGGCGGCAAACCGCACAAAAGCGGGACGAATGCACAAGGCCACATAGCCGCGCCAACCAGTGTCTTGTTGGGATTGACCAGGATGCTCAGCAGGAAACTCCTCGCGCACGCTTTGCCAGCGTGGGGTGTAGCACCCCACGAGCAGCATGGCCAGCAGCAGTCCCATGGCCAGCGCGAAAAACACCGCACGCCAGCCCCACAGCGGCAGCATCCATTGCACGGGCAAGGTGGAGGCCAAGACCCCACTCGAGCCCACGGTGAGCATCCACGAGCTCGCTCTCATTTGCATGGCCGCTGGAAACCAACGCCGAAAGCCCGTCAAGGGCGCCATCAAACACGCACTCAAGCCCACGCCCGTGAGCAGCCGCGACAGCCACAGCGCCTCAAAGGAGTGCGCTTGTGAAAAACACAGGCAGCCCAACACCGCCACACTCAAGAACCACAACTCAATGCGTTGCGGCCCCAAACGGTCCAGGTAAAAACCCATGGGGATTTGCGTGAGCGCAAAGCCCAGAAAATAGCCCCCCGCCAAGAGCCCCAAGTCGCCCGCGCTCAATGCAAATTCACTCACCAAATGGCCCGACAACGTGGCCGTGATGGCGCGCACCAAGGAGGAGAGAAAATAGGCGTAAGCAAACACCGCAAAAATCAACGCGCTGCGACGGGCACTCAGTGGCGAGGCTTCAGCTCGGGTTAGAGGGGTCTTGAACGCGCTTGGCATACACAGCTCCGGGGGCAAAGGGGACTACACAGGTGGCGGCAACACCGAGGGTCATCAACGGGGTCGACTCCCCGCGCGCAAGCCGCGAGTGGCCTCAGTGTAATGGGCAAAACCCCCAGGGGGCTTGGGGCCCCCTACTGCAAGGACTCGAAGTAGGTTTGTACGTCGTCGGCTTTGAGCGTTTGGCTCGAGTCAGCGTACACCCCCGCTTGGTACCAGTCGCCCGACTTGACTCGCCACAACCACTGCACTTGCATGCCCGCTGCGTTGCGCGCGCGAATCATCTCGCCTTTGTACACCAACTCGGGCACGGCGGGCGTCATGGGTGAAGCGACTTGTTCAAAGGAAGCCCGACTGGCTTGCTGCCACGCCTGGGTGATGGCTTGTTTTTTGGTGTCGCTCAACGCCTGTGAGGTCTGAGCTTGTGACTCGGGAAAGCTCAGTTTCGCAAAAGCGAACTGTTGACCCAGGACCTTGCACGCCTTCATGCTGAGCTGCAAGGTGACGGACTCGCCCTCTGGGGGAGCGTCCCGCCCTGGGGGCTCAGCGCTGCCGGCTTGAGGTGGGGTGGGGGTGTCGGCGTGCGGGTGGGATTGCGGCTGGGGCTTGAACTTCGCTTGACCTGACTTGGCCGCCACGGCGGGTAAAAACAGCGTCACGGTGCGCGTGGCCTCCTCGGGCTTACACGGCATCATCGCCACCATGTCACCCCCTTCAAAGCGCACTTCTCGCCAATTCATGGCCGGCGTACATGCCACCCCCCAGCCCGCCAAGAGCAGCACGGCACCTAAGCCGCGAGCGCTGCGCTTGGAGGCGTTGAGCGAGACAAACATGGACGTCCTTTTATGCAGAAGAAAAAGGAGACCCGAACCCCGCCAGGACTCCTGTTGGCGTTGATCGCCCAAGCAATGGGCCACGGGCGCGCAACGCGGCTGGGCACCAACGATGCGGGGGTTTATTTGGCCTTGAAGCTCTCGTGACAGCCTTTGCAAGTGCCACCCACGCCCTTGAAGGCCACGCTCAAGTCTTCCAACTTACCGGTCTTGACCGCGGCATCGAGCTTGACGGCTTCTGTTAAAAACTTCTCTTGCGCGGCTTTGAATTTGGCCTGATCGCTCCAAATCTCTGCTTTGGCTTTGGTGTCTGCGCCCTTGTCGGTGCCTTCTCCAAATGCCGCCCAGGGCAGTTTGGAGACCACGGCGAACACCGCCGCATTGTCTTGTGCGACTTTGGCATCAAAGGGCACTTTTCCCTGAACCATCGCGCCCAGTCTTCCAAAATGCGCGCTCATGATGGTCATGGCGGACTGGCGGTATTCGATGGCGTCGTCGGGTTTGGCAAATTGAGCCTGGGCGACGACGGTACAGCAAAGTGCGCTCATGGCGGCGAGTTTTACAAGGGAGGTCATCTTCATGGTGGTGTCTTTCTCAAGGGTTAATCAAGGCGATCCTAATCGGGACGCAAAGCACTGACTGCGGCGTGCGAACGATTTCACGTTTTATCAGACCGAGGGCTTGGGGCTTGGGTGTCCAACAAAGCTTTGGCCCACCAAGGTCTAGAGGCCCTATCCTAGCCTAAAAACCACACCTGCGTGTGACCTCTTTTTTTTGGTGCTGGCGGCCCATGACGCCTCAACTCAATGAAGCCACCCAAGAGCGGTGACGCTCTACAATCGGCCAACGGTTCAAACAGGATCGTCTGATGGAGTAATCAAATCATGGCTGAACAACGCGTGCGAGTTTGGGACCTTCCCACCCGAATTTTTCACCTCTTTTTAATCCTTGGCGTTTCGGGCAGCCTGATCACGGTGTACGCCAGCGATGAGCTGATGGTTTGGCACGGCCGCTGTGGGGTGTTTTTGCTGGCCTTGCTGCTGTGGCGTCTCGTGTGGGGATGGGTGGGGGGACATTGGTCGAGGTTTGTGCACTTTGTCGAGCATCCCAAAGCGGCGTTGCAAACCTTGCAAAACCACCGAGCCGGTCGGCACACGCCAAGTCTGGGCCACAACCCCCTTGGGGGCTGGTCGGTGCTCTTCATGCTGTGCGCTTTGTTGCTCCAAGCCGCCACGGGCTTATTCAGTGACGATGAGGTGGCGTTTTCAGGGCCCTTGAGCGCGTACTTGTCAGCAAGCGGGGTTGAATGGGTCACCTGGTATCACTCAGAGGTTGGACAGCCCTTGATTGGGTCACTCATCGGTCTTCATGTGGCCGTGATTTTTTACCACCGCTGGCGACTCCACGACGATTTGATCACCCCCATGATCACTGGCGACAAAATCTGGCCTGTGGCCGAGCAGCCTAGCGGCTCTGCAGCGCCCACGCCCGTGAAGGCGTCCGAGGACACCTGGGTGCGACGAAGCGCTGCTTTGGTCCTTTGGTGTGTCTTGAACGCGGCTTGTTTTTATGGCTTGCCACTTTAAGTCCCTGCGTGGGTCTCGCCGCGCTCTCAAACCCTAGGGGATTGTGCAAGTCTCATCCAACGCTGGCCCCAAAAAAAAGGGCAGCGACGGCTCTTGAGCCGTGCGCTGCCTGTGGCCGTTGACAACGTCTTTTTTAGGCGGCTTTGGCCTGCGCGAGCAAGGTGGCTGCGTCGCTGACTTCAAATTGTCCAGGTCCCTCGTTGTTCAAGGTGACCACCTTGCCGTTTTTCACGAGCATGGAGTAGCGGTTGCTTCTCAAGCCCAGGCCACGTGCGGTGAGGTCCAGGGTGAGTCCAGTGGCCTTGGCAAAGTCTGCGCTGCCATCGGCCAAGAAACGCACACGGCCCTTGGCTTGTTGGTTCTCAGCCCAGGCACCCATGACAAAAGCATCGTTGACGCTCAAGCACCAAATCTCGTCCACTCCGGCGGCTTTGAAGTCGTCGTAATGCGACAAAAACCCAGGCACATGCTTGGCTGAGCACGTCGGTGTGAAGGCACCAGGAACGGCAAACAAAGCGATGGTCTTGCCGGCGGCGGCTTTCTCCACGTCAACGGGGTTGGGGCCCAATGCACATCCGTCTTTTTCTTCGTGAAAGAATTCTGTCAATGCAATGGCTGGCAATGCGTCTCCGACTTTGATCATGGCTATGTCCTTTTCTGAGGGTGATAAATAAGGTCTAACGACTATAAACAGTTCGCATCATAACAAACGGCCCGCAAGCGGGCCGTTGTTGGTGAAGATTCAATGCCTAGGCATGGGGTCTTTTTAAGCGGTCACAGCCTTCTCGACCAAACGGGTGGCAACCCAGTTCTTGGTTTTGGAGATGGGACGGCTCTCCGTGATTTCAATCACGTCGCCGACATGGTACTCGCCGTGCTCGTCATGGGCGTGGTATTTGCTCGACTTGCCGACAATTTTGCCGTACAAAGCGTGCTTGACACGACGCTCGATCAAGACCGTGACGGTTTTGGTTCGCTTGTCGCTGACCACTTTGCCCACCAAGGTGCGCTTGAGAGATTTTTTGGTGTCTGTCATGGTGGCGCCTCTTTATGCTTTGGCTTGCTTTTCAGCAAGGATGGTCTTGGCACGCGCAATACTTCTTCGGGTTTGGCGAAGTTGTGAGGTGTTGCCCAAGTTTTGAGTGGCTTTTTGCATGCGCATACCGAAGTGTGTTTTTTGCAATTCTTTGACTTCCGCTTCAAGAGCAGGAATGTCTTTGTTTCTGAGTTCCGCAGTGTTCATTGTCGTGTCTCCTGATCATTGACCCAGCAAGCGGGTCACAAACGTGGTGCGCAATGGCAACTTGGCTGCGGCCAAACGGAAGGCTTCTCTGGCCAATTCCTCTGGAACCCCAACAATCTCATAGAGCACCTTGCCGGGCTGAATTTCAGCCACATAGTACTCAGGATTTCCTTTACCGTTACCCATACGAACTTCCGCAGGTTTTTGAGAAATCGGTTTATCAGGAAACACCCGAATCCAAATGCGTCCACCGCGTTTGACGTGACGAGAAATGGCTCGACGAGCCGACTCAATTTGACGCGCCGTTAAGCGTCCACGATCGGTTGACTTCAGGCCAAAATCACCAAAAGCAACTGAGTTTCCCCGTGTTGCAATACCGGTGTTGCGGCCTTTTTGTTCTTTGCGATATTTACGGCGTGCTGGTTGCAGCATGCTTATTCTCCTTGACCGTCCGCAGCCGTGCCAGTGGATGCGGGCGCGCTCACCTTGCGGACGCGCTTGACGGTGGTTTTAGGGGCATCGGTGGCTTGAGCGGGTTTATCGCTACCATCCACCGGTGCGGCATTGGTTCCTGCGGGACGCTTGTTGGCACCCGTTCTCGCTGGAGGACGATCTCCAGTGGGACGCGCGTCACGACGCGGTCCACGGGGACGTCTTTCTTCTTCAGACTTGGGCTCTTGGAGCTGGGGCGCATCGTTGCGGCCCAAGGTGTCACCCTTGTAGACCCACACCTTCACACCAATCACACCATAGGTGGTTTTGGCTTCGGAGGTGCCGTAATCAATATCGGCTCTGAGCGTGTGCAATGGCACACGGCCTTCACGGTACCACTCGGTGCGTGCGATCTCGATACCGTTCAAGCGACCTGATGACATGATCTTGATGCCCTGCGCGCCCAAACGCATGGCGTTTTGCATGGCGCGCTTCATGGCACGGCGGAACATGATGCGTTTTTCCAACTGCTGGGTGATGCTGTCGGCAATCAATTGAGCGTCAATCTCGGGCTTTCTCACCTCTTCGATGTTGACCGCCACGGGCACGCCCAAACGGGTGGCCAACTCTTTTTTCAAGTTCTCAATGTCTTCGCCTTTTTTACCGATCACCACACCTGGGCGAGCAGAAAAAATCGTGATCCTGGCATTTTTGGCAGGACGCTCGATGAGCACTCTGGAGACGGCTGCGTTTTTCAGCTTGGCCTTGAGGTACTCGCGCACTTTGATGTCTTCAGACAACATGCCCGCAAACTCACGATTGCTGGCGTACCAACGACTCGCCCAATTGCGGCTGACCGACAAACGGAAACCGGTTGGATGTATTTTTTGTCCCATGTTCTGAGGCCTTTCAGTTGCCAACCGTCACGTACACATGGCACGTGGGCTTGCTGATACGGTTGCCGCGGCCTTTGGCGCGGGCGGTGAAGCGCTTGAGCGTGGCACCTTGCTCGACGTAGATGGTTTTCACCTTCAATTCGTCGATGTCAGCGCCATCGTTGTGTTCAGCATTGGCGATCGCAGATTCCAAAACCTTCTTGACGATGCCCGCAGCTTTTTTCTGCGTGAACGTCAGGATGTTCAGAGCCTGGTCAACTTTTTTGCCGCGAATCATGTCGGCAACCAGACGGCCTTTGTCGACCGACAGACGGACGCCCCTAAGGACTGCACGTGTTTCCATGGTCTTTCCTTATTTCTTCTGGACTTTTTTGTCCGCGGGGTGACCT
>CAISQQ010000375.1 GCA_903887655.1 uncultured Burkholderiales bacterium | reverse complement strand
GGTTCTGTGCCGTGGTAAAATCTCTCAAGCCTCATGGGAAGATAGCGGATATGCAGATTCGCCAATAGCACCGCCTCTAATTCCGACACGACCCTTACGTCACCCAAGAGGTGTTGGCGCGCTACGAAAAAACACCAGACCCACGATTGAGACAGATCATGCTGTCGCTCATCAAACACATCCATAGCTTTGCCAAAGAGGTCAAACTCACCTCTGAAGAATGGCACTTTGCCATCCAGTATCTGGAGGAGTCGGGAAAATG
This sequence comes from uncultured Burkholderiales bacterium, assembly GCA_903887655.1. Lineage (GTDB taxonomy): Bacteria > Pseudomonadota > Gammaproteobacteria > Burkholderiales > Burkholderiaceae_C > Limnohabitans. The sequence goes on along the minus strand of CAISQQ010000375.1, from coordinate 5,325 downwards.
GTGCATGCCAGGTCGCAGTGAGTTCATGATTTTCTCGGACGCATTGGGCCTGTCCATGCTCACGGTCACACAAGACTACCCCAAACCTGCCCACGCCACCGAGGCCACCTTGGTGGGTCCTTTTTTATTGGAGAATGCACCCAAATTTGCCATGGGCAGCGACATCAGTGGCGGTGCGGCAGGCACACCCATGCACGCCCAGGGCGTCATCCGTGACACGGAGGGCCAACCCGTTGCCCACACCGTGATCGATGTCTGGCATTCGGACGACCGCGGACTTTATGACGTGCAAGACGATTTGGAGAAAAACGGTGCTTGGGCGCGTGCCGAACTCACCACCGACGCCGACGGACGCTACCATTTCTGGTCGGTCTTGCCAGTGGATTACCCCATTCCTCAAGACGGTACGGCCATTCGCATGCTGCGAGCCACGACCAACCGCACCATGCGACCCGCACACTTGCACTTCAGACTCCAAGCACCGGGGCACCGCACCTTGGTGACGCATATTTTTGACAAGAACAGTGAGCACCTCAATAGCGATGCGGTGTTTGGGGTGCGACCCTCACTCATCGCTGACTTCGTTCACCACGATGCGGGCATTGCACCAGATGGCAAAAAAATGGATAGCGAATTCTACACCCTGGACTATGATTTTGTGATGACACGTTAAAGACCACAACTCCCGCATGAGGGGGAGTTGTTTTGCCAACTCTTTACTTGTTGGTGCTTGTATGGGTGCAGGCAGTTTGCACGCGAAGGGCTGGTGCTTAAAACCTGCTGTTATTTTGAATGGCCGCCAACAACTGTGCTCGACTCACCGGTTTGGCGCAAAAGTCATCCATACCGCACTCCAGACTCTTGGCTTGCTCTTGCGGTGCATCGCCAGCGGTCAGTGCAATGATGGGCAGCCTTTTCCCCGGGCCTTGCTGGCGCTCCCACTGCCTGATCGCTCGTGTTGCTTCAAATCCGTCCAGGGTGGGCAAGTGACAATCCATGATGACCAAATCAATCTCGGGTGAGCTCATTACCATGCTCAAGGCGTGCTCACCATCTTGGGCCAATTGACACACACAACCCATGGACTCGAGCAAGGTCTGATAGACCAACAAAAGTGTGGAATTGTCTTCCACCACGAGGACATTCAAACCCTTGAGCTCGTGATGACCACGCTCAGAGTTGAGCGGCGAGGCGGCCATATTGCCCAGTCTGCCAATTTGACGCAAGGCCGACTTTAATTCCTCTCGGCTAAATGGCGCCATCAATACCGTGCGTTGCTCCTCGAGTGGAGACGCGAGATGGCTCCAACGCTCTTTCATGACCAAAATGATGGGCTGGGTCTGCGCTGGGTTGGGCACCCAGTCCAGCATGCCCTGCACATCGGTCACCATGCCGCTCAAAGCCTGGCTGTTGATGGCCTGGGGATCCAACACCACCCAGGGTAAGTTCAAGGCATTGAGCTGAAACTCAATCGCTTTTTGTAAGAACGGATCCTCAAACCACAGGCCCAAACTCATGCCCTCTTGAGAGTCGATTCGAGAAGGTGGTGTTGAAGCGACTTGGGCGCTGTCAGCGCCATCGCTTCGTTCTTGATGATCTTCAAGCGGCGGGCAGCGAAGCGGCAAACTCAGCTCAAACTCACTGCCCTCGCCCACCACGGAGCTCACTTTCAAATGCCCACCCATCAAAGTTGTGAGTTGGTGAGCGATGGACAGTCCCAGACCCGTCCCCAAGCCACCCTTGATGCGAGAGTCACCGACTTGACTAAAGGGCACAAACAGCAAGGGCCAATGCGCTTTGGCAATGCCCGAGCCGGTGTCGATGAATTTCACCACCAGTTGATCCTCGAGGTCTTGGGAGCCGGCATGGGACACAGGGTTGGGGCGCAGCTCGGTGTGTCGACGCACTTGAGCATGCACCAAGACATGTCCTGTTGTGGTGAACTTGATCGCATTGGAGAGCAAGTTGGAAAAAATCTGGGTCAATCTCAGCGCATCCACCTCCAAGCTACAAGGCTCTGGCACATCCATCCACACATAGAGTGCCAATCCCTTGGCCTTGGCCAAAGGATCAAACCACTGGATGCTTTTCTCCATCAAAGCCACCGCCTCATGAATACCGGTTCTTAGCGGGAACTGTTGGGCATGGAGTCTCGAGTGATCAAGAACATCGTCGAGCAGTTGCATCAAATGCACACCCGCACCTTGCATCAAGCCCAAGAGCCTCGATTGCTCAGGACTGAGTGCCGTGGCTTGCAGCAACTCACCTGCGCCCAAGATCCCGCTCAAAGAGGTCTTGAGCTCATGACTCAAGTTGGCCAGAAAAAGCTCTTTGACCCCTTCTTGCGGGCTGGCAGTGGGCTCTGCCGAAGTACTTGTCGGGTCTGTAGAGCTAGGAGTGCGCGTCATGGACAGAGTGGGGATGTGGACTTGGAGCGTTGCATCAGGCGTGGGGGGTGGCTTAACTTTTGATCGAGCACCATGGCGAGCTCGACCCGTGTATTGTCGGGGAAGTTTTGTGCGCCCAGTGCTTTAATCGATCTGGGGGCTGGCTTGACTGTTTTTTAAATACCACAAAAGAACTACAATCTTGACACCGATACATGACCAAAAACTCGGCAATACCGGTCGAGCTGACGCAGCGACTTCGACACCCACATGAAAGACCGCTCCCCCCATGAGTGAGATCCAACACATTCTTTTTTTGGACGATGACCACGTGATGCGTCTCTCCCGTTTTGCCTTGAGCGGCGAAGCCCAAGTGAGTGCAGATTGGGTGCAAGCGTTTTTCTCACCCCTGAGCGTGCAGCCGCAATCAGTCTATGATCTCGCGCAAGGCCTGCACGCAAGCGACGGGGTGGAACTTTACCCCTTGGAGACACCCCTTGAGAAAATCCCCGAATCATCGGCATTGCATCCCAAGGCCCAACACCCGGCTGAAATCATCGTGTTTCGCCGAGGGGTGGTGGATGCAGAACTTTTGGCGCAGCACCCCAACTTAAAATTCATTCAGCGCTTGGGCGAGCGAAAAGATGGGATTGATATTCAAGCGGCCAAGGCCCGCGGCATCCAAATTTCTTGTCTTCCCCGCCGAAGCATTCAATACACCGCAGAGCACACCGTGATGTTCATGTTGGCACTCTCAAAAAGACTTCAAGACGGCGACCGTGCTGTGCGCGAAGCGCAGTGGGACAAAAGCAAAGTCACGCCCACCAACGACGTCGCCTACAACTGGGTGGCCTTGGATTCCTTGTCGGGTCTTTATGGCAAAACCTTGGGAATCATTGGCATGGGTGAAGTGGGTGCTTTGCTTTGCAAAATGGCACTCGCGTTTGGCATGAAGGTGCTTTACTGCAACCGCCACCGCTTAAGCGCGGAGCGTGAGCTCGAACTCGGGACGAGCTATGCACCACTCGATGCCTTACTGGGAGCCTCAGATTTTGTATCGCTCAATGCCGCCAATTTACCCGCCAATGAGGGAATGATCAACGCTGATAGTTTCAATAAAATGAAAAGCACTGCCTTTTTTATCAACACAGCGAGAGGCAAATTGATGGATGAAACGGCACTGTATCAATCCCTCAAAGACAAACGCATTGCAGGTGCTGGTTTGGATGTGCACTGGCGCGAACCTCGTGAAGCCCATCACCCCTTGATGTCACTGCCCAATGTGATCATGACCCCACACTATGCAGGCGGCGAGAGAGGTGAAGTCCTTCATGAACTCAGCGAAGTCTTTGAGAACTGTCGTCGTTTTCTCAAAGGGCAAGCACCCAGTCATTTGATCACCGATTGATCCAATTGACTAGTGAAAACAGTCAAGCGTGTCTTTGACTTTCTTGGTGTAATAACGCGCTGCATTGTTGGACTCTATGAAACCGTCATAAATCTCGGGCTCAACCGCGCAGTATTGGTACCACTTCTTATCGACCTTGACCAACATGAGGCTGCGCTGTTTCTCGTAACACACTTGTTTGATGATCGGACTACTGATGGCCTTGCACTCATAGTCCGTCAAATCCACCTGACCGCGTCCCAAGACGGGGACAGTTTCAGCCCCGGCGAAACTTGAGCCAAGGGCCAAATACACACAGAGCGGCAAAGCCCTAGCCAGCGGCCAAAGACAGCGATTCGCAAACCATTTCACCATTTGTCACCACCTCCATGTTTGAATTCTTGCGTCCACCTTGGATGGCCACCCCAGCGCAATCCCAGGGCATGGGAATCCTGATGCATTTTGCACCCAATGGCCCTCCAGCGTCAACGGTGTAAGCCTTCTCGCTCAATGGATCTCAATTCAATCTCAAGAGATCAAACAAACCATCGGCTCCATCGTTGGGCTTGGCTTGCAAGTGGTTGAGGTGCATGAGCAGATTGTAGACATCGATGCTTTGGGCCTGAGGGATATTTTGGACCTTGATGCCAGGACCTGCAACAATGAAGAGTCCTTGCATTTCACTGATTGAATTGTCAAAACCGTGCTGACCCACGCTCTTGTAGCCCTTGTAGTTGCCGTCAACACTCCAACCCGGCTCGGACAAACAAAGGACACTGGGAACGCGGCGATGGTGTCCAAAGTGAAAACGCTCTGGCATTTCACCCTTGGGCCAACACTGAAGGTGGTCTTGGCGGGCGAGATCTTTCAAGAGGGCTTTTTCTTCCTCTGAATTGACCTCAATGGCGGCCAAGGGGCCAGACCACAATAATTTGGCTGACGCATGGGGCTTGAGTGCCGCAGTGAGGTCCAACCCATGATTCGATGGCACGGTCATCATGCCGTGGTCTGACACGATCACCAAGGTGGTGGAGTCTTTCAAGTGCAGTTGCGCGAGACCATCCAGTAAATCCCCCATGGCCTGATCCACGTCGCTCAAGGCCGCATTCACCTCGGCACTGTCAGGCCCAAACCCATGCCCCTTGGAGTCAACTTGCGAGAAATAAAGGGTGGCAAAATCCGCCCTCTGGCTGTCTTCACGGTTGAGCCAAGACAGCAAGGTTTTAACCCGCTGTGCGGGAGTCATGTTGTTGTCGTAAGTCTTCCAGTCGTTGGGCTGAATGCCGTGTATTTTTGCTTCCGATCCCGGCCAAAAAAGCGTGGATGCAATCTTGCCTGAACGCACCACGGTCTCCCAAATGGGTGTGGCCTCCTCCCACCACAGCGGATTTTCGATGGCGGCACGATTGGATAAATTGAATTCTTGACCAGGAATTTGGGGGTCAACCATGGTGTTGTTCACCACCCCATTGTGATCTGGGTAGAGCCCCGTGACCAGTGAGTAATGATTGGGGAAAGTAATACTCGGAAACACTGGCGTGAGCCGATCGG
>CAISQQ010000374.1 GCA_903887655.1 uncultured Burkholderiales bacterium | reverse complement strand
GTTGCTCTTGAAAGACATGGACCTGGGCATGGCCGCGGGCAAGACCTATGGCGTGCCCATGCCCGCTGCAGCTGCGACTCGCGAGTCGGTGGCGCGCATGGTAGGGCGCGGGCACGATCAGGTGGATTTTTCCATTTTGCTGCAAGATTTGGCACTCGACTCGGGGCTCACCTTGGCGCCTGAGGATGTGAAGTTGTCGGACGGCTTGGAGTCGTGAGACGGCCCGAGGGGACTCAAAACAGCCCCAAGCCCATCACCTCACCCCTTCACTTCACCCCTTTACCTCAACCTTCACCGAACGCCTTGACCATGCGCCTAGACCCCACGCCTTGCCCGTACGCCTTCACCGTGGGTCAAGGGCTGAGCTGAACATCTCACGATAAAAACCAAGACCAGGAGACCTCGACCATGCCGATATTGCACCGCTTATCCCCCGTTGACACCTCGCCACCTCCGTCCCTTCATCCATCCCTTCATTCATCCCTGAAGACGCGTCTAGCCGCGGGCTGGACACTCAAGGGCGTGGCACGCTTGGGCTTGGCCGTGCTGCTGGGCTCATTCACCGCTTTGCAACTTTCCAGTGCCCAAGCACAAACCTATCCCACCAAGCCGATTCGATTTTTTGTGCCCTTCACCGCTGGTTCAGGCACCGACATCGTGGCCAGAACCGTGGGCGACGCCATGAGCAAGGGACTGGGACAGCCCATTTTGATTGAGAACCACCCGGGAGCCGGCGGCACCATCGCGGCGTCCCAGGTCGCGCACGCAGAGCCCGATGGCTACACGGTGTTGATCCACTCCTCGGGCCACGCCTTGAACCCCTCCATTTACCCCAATTTGCCCTACGACACGGTCAAGGACTTGTTGGGGATCACCCCGCTCGCCGCCTTGCCCAATGTGATGGTGGTCTCGCCCAGCCGAGGCTGGAAGAGTGTGGCCGATCTCGTGGCGGCGGCCAAAGCGCGCCCGGGGCAAATGAACTATGCGTCGGCTGGGATGGGGAGTGCGACGCACATGAATGCAGAGAAATTCAAACTCCAAGCCGGCCTGGACGCGGTGCACGTGCCCTTCAAGGGCACCCCGGAGGCGCTCTCTGATGTGATTGGGGGCCGAAACGATTGGTTCTTTGCTCCTTTGTCCTCGGCCCTGTCCTTGATCAGAGAGGGCAAGCTCCAGGCCTTGGCGGTGAGCACAGCGACGCGCTCACCCACCTTGCCCCAAGTGCCCACCACCCTCGAGGCGGGGGTGCCAGGCTCGGATTATGTGTTTTGGGTGGGCATGTTGGTGCCTTCGGCCACCCCCCCGGCGGTGGTCAAACGCTTGCATGCCGAAGCCGTCAAAGCCTTGGCGCAAAGTGACGTGTCCGAGCGACTCAAAGTGTTGGGTGCCGAGCCCATGCCCATGACGCCCGAGGCCTTCAGCGCCTTCATCAAAACCGAGATGGAGTCGGCGGCCAAAATTGCCAAGGCCGTGGGCCTCAAGGCGAGTTGATGGCGACTCGCGAGCGATGAAAAAACTGCTTTTCTTCGGGGTCGGCAAAATGGGCTTGCCCATGGCCGAGCACGTGGCGTCGTTGGGGGCGGATGTTGCGCTTGAAGTGCACGATGTGGATGCGTCGCGCAAGCCCATGGCCTTGGAGCGAGGGCTGCATTGGTGTGAGGATTTGGTGGCGTGCACGCAAGCGGCCGATGTGATCGTCTCCTCACTGCCCCATGATGCGGCGTTTTTGTCGGTGGCGCAGTGGGTGCAAACCCATGCCCGCGCTGGGAGCATCTACATGGACACGAGCACCGTCTCGGTGGGGGCGTCTGAAGAGGCGGCCCGCGGGTTTCAAGCGCGTGGCATTGAGTACCTGCGAGTGAGCGTCTCGGGCAACAACCACATGGCACAAGCCGCACAACTCACCGTCATGGTCTCGGGCCCGAGGGCGTGTTTTGAGGCCTGCCAAGCCCTCTTTGCCGCATGGGGCCCCAAGCTTTTTTACTTGGGCGAGGCCGAACAAAGCCGGTTGATGAAACTCGTGGTCAATTTGTTGATCGTCCAAACCTCCGCCATGCTCGCCGAAGGCCTCACCTTGGGTCGCAAAGGCGGGTTGGACTGGTCACAGATGTGGGAGGTGTTGGCCGCGAGCGCTGTGGGTTCTCCCATCATCAAGGCCAAGGCCGAGCAACTGGCCCGGCCGTTGGGCCAAAGAGACTTTGCGCCCACTTTCACGGTGCACCAAATGCTCAAGGACTTGGAGTTGATGCTGCAAGCGGGCAAGGGACTCAATGTGCCGCTCACGCAGACGGCCATCACCTCGCAGTGGATGCAGTCGGCCATCGCCCACGGCGAGGGGCAAGAGGACTATGCGGCGGTGATCAAGGCCATCGAGCGCATGAGTGGGCTCGACGCGAACGCTTGAGGGTGGCGCTCATTGCTCCGCAAAGGCGCGTTCGATGACGTAGTCACCCGGCGTGCTGGTGTTGCCCTCTTTGAAATGCTTGGCGTCCAAGATCAATTTCAAGTCTTTGAGCAACTGGGGCGAGCCACAAATCATCACCCGGTCGCTCGCCGCATCCAATGGAGGTAGACCCAAGTCTTGGGTCAATTGGTGGGACTCGATCAAATCGGTGATGCGGCCTTGGTGGTGAAAGGGCTCACGCGTGACGGTGGGGTAATACAAAAACTGCGCCTTGATCATCTCGCCCAAGAGTTCGTGCTCGGGCAAGTCATGCAGCAAGTAGTCGTGGTAGGCCAATTCGGCCACTTCACGCACAC
>CAISQQ010000373.1 GCA_903887655.1 uncultured Burkholderiales bacterium | reverse complement strand
TGCTTCTGAGCGTCAGGATGTGATCAATTATTTGGCAACTCATCCAAAGGCGGGAATCGTCATGGAGGGTACGGGTGGTGTGCGTAAATTACGCTGGAGCAGAGGCAGTCAAGGTAAGAGCGGTGGGGTTAGGGTGATTTATTATTTTCATAATGAGTCTATGCCACTGTATTTGCTCACCCTTTTTGCAAAAAATGATCGCAGCAATTTAAGTCAATCGCAACGAAATGAGTTGTCTGATTTAACAAGAATCTTGGTCCAAGAATGGGAGAGAAAACAAAATGAGCAATGAATTTGAGAGCATAAAAGCAGGTTTAATGGAAGCGATTGAGCACGCTCAAGGGCGTTTGCCCAGGACGATGGTTCATCGACCACACGCAGTAGATGTGAAGTCTGTTCGCACGAAGATCGGAATGACTCAAGAGCAATTTGCTGCACGTTTTGGCTTCTCAACTGCAACTCTGCGGCATTGGGAAAGAGGGGATCGCTTGCCTCATGGACCTGCTCTTGTTTTACTCAATGTGATCGAGCACAACCCTCAAGCGGTCATTGCTGCATTAAGCGCGTCAATTGCGCTTTGACCGTTCAGCCTACCAAGTTTTGGCTCAAGGCAATGGACAGCTTGGTGGGCGGGTCAAATCTTCTAGTTCGCACTTCGCACAGGTGGACTAATTCCACTTGAACGCTTAATTGAGTAGCAACAACTCCACTTCAACCATTTTTCGATAATTTCTTTACCTCATTGTGTGTTTATCTGCCTACACTTGCGTGAACTCCGTCGGACTCACTCCACTGGGGTCCATTTGAGACGATAAAACTGTCAGGTTTAACAACCTTGGGTTTATCAAACATCTCATCAAAATGCTCGTTTAATGAGTTTGATTTCAGCAACGCTGGAAGAAAACGCATTGATTTCGCGCTTGGTCGAGCTTGGTCGCACTTGCTCGTGCTTGGTCTTGCAAAAACTCAAGTCACCCCATAAGATCCCCGACCTTGCGCATGCACGCGCAGAGCGTTGAAGGGGCGGTTGTCATTGCATCCCATTCTCTACCACCATTATTCAAATAATGCCCTATAAGCCCCTGGTGTCTTTCGATGCCCCTGTTGGGCTGAGGTGTGCTGGGGCGCCATGGGGGAGGCCCTGCGCGGGCTGGGTTTAAAATAGGATTTCGATTTTCAGTAGCGTTGGATGTGCCCGCATCGTACGCTGCTGTTCGTTTGATTCACCCTCACTTTTACCCCAATCAAGTCCATGGTTCAAATTCAAGTCGTCGAATTCAACGGCGCCATTCACGATGTCGAGGCCCTTGAAGGCCAAACCCTGTTGCAAGCCACGTTGGATGCGGGGATCGATGGGTTTGCCGCCGAGTGCGGTGGCTGTTGTGTGTGCGCGACTTGTCACTGCATGGTGGAGGCGGGGGCGCTCAGCCGAGTGCCTGCAGCCGCGAGCGATGAAGAGCAAATGCTCGACTTCACCGCCGAGCCCCGCCAGCCCAACAGCCGCTTGGCGTGTCAGATCAAAATCACCAGCGACATGGCGGGCATTCAATTCTTGATGCCCAAACGACAGTATTGAGCAGCCTGGTGCGCTGACGCGCGACCTGGGTCTCAGTAGCTGTAGACGCCCTGGCCGCTCTTGCGGCCCAGGCGCCCAGCAGCGACCATTTCTTGCAGCAAGGGGGCGGCTCGGTATTTGCTGTCGCGGTAGCTGTTGAAATACACCTCCATCACGGCCAAGCAGACATCGAGTCCGACCAAGTCGGCCAAGGCGAGCGGGCCAATGGGGTGGTTGCAGCCGAGTTTCATCCCGTTGTCGATGTCCTCGGCCGAGGCAATGCCCTCGCCCAGCACAAAAAACGCCTCGTTGATCATGGGCACCAAAATGCGGTTGACCACAAAGCCAGGGGCATTTTTCACCGTGATGGGGGTTTTGCCAAGGCGGGAGGCAAAAGCGTGGACCAAGGCGTGGGTGTCGTTACTCGTTTGCAGCCCACGGATGACCTCGACCAAGGCCATCATGGGCACGGGGTTGAAGAAATGCATGCCAATGAAGCGCTCGGGGTGCTGGGTGACGGCCGCCAGCTGCGTGATCGAGATGGAGGAGGTGTTGGAGGCGAGGACTGCATGGGTGCTCAAATGGGCTTGGAGTTGCTCCAAGATCTTGATTTTGAGGGGCAAATTCTCGGTGGCGGCTTCAATCACCAAGTCGCACTGCGCAAACACGGCATAGTCTGTGCTGGTGTGGATGCGAGCCAAGGCGCCAGAGCGCTCGCTCTCGGCGAGCTTGCCCTTGGCCACCAGTCTTTCCATGCTCTTGTCAATGGCGCCAAGCCCCTTGTCCAAGGCCGTTTGCTGGATGTCCACCATGTGAACGGTCACGCCACAAACAGCGCACGCTTGCGCAATGCCCGAGCCCATGGTGCCTGAGCCAACGATGCCAACGGTTTGAATAGCCATGAGAGGGACTTTCTGGGGTGCCGGCAGATGCCAGCGCATCCACCTTGGGGTCAAAGGGGGGGTCAAAACAACCGCAACAAGGGGTGTTTGTGCTCAATTATAGGTCTTGGGCGACCATCGCCTTGGCGGTCTATGGGGACTTTGGGGGTGCCCATGACCTATGATTTTGAGCAGAATCGGGGTCAACAAGGGTGTCGCTGGGGTCGAATTGGGGGGGCTGCAAAACGTTACGGTCAGGCTATAATTCACCACCCTGACACTTGTCATTCGCTGTTTTGTCATCATTTCGAAGACCCGTCACCGCGCACAAGTTTTGGTGGGACACGCCATGAATTCACACCCCAATCACATCGTTATCATCATGGACGGCAATGGACGCTGGTCCAAAAAGCGTCTCATGCCCCGTAGCGTGGGCCACTTGATGGGGGCGTCCAATTTGAGAACGGTGGTGAAGTCGTGCGTGCAAAAAAAGGTCAAGCACCTCACGGTCTTTGCCTTCAGCACCGAGAACTGGCGACGTCCTCCCGAGGAAGTGGCCACCCTCTTTGATCTCTTTGTGCGTTATTTGAAGACCGAGATCGCCGAGCTGCAAGAGCAAGGCATCCGCTTGAGGGTCATTGGCGACCAGTCTGCCTTTACCCCGGAGCTCCAAGAACAAATCAATTTGAGCCAGCGCCTGACCGCCCAAGGCACGGTGATGGACTTGACGGTGGCGATCAACTACGGTGGGCGCTGGGACATTTTGCAAGCCACCCGCGCTTGGCAAAACGCCCACCCCTACGAGTCCTTGGAGCAGTTGACCCCGGAAGGTTTGGAGCCCTATTTGTGCACCCACCCCTTGCCCGAGCCGGATTTGCTCATCCGCACGGGTGGCGAGTCGCGCTTGAGCAACTTTCTGATTTGGCAATGTGCCTACACCGAGCTGTACTTCAGCGAGGTCTTGTGGCCGGAGTTCGATGACCACGAGTTGCAAACCGCCATCGACTGGTATGCCCAGCGCGTGCGCCGTTTTGGCAAAACCGATGAGCAAATCAAGGGCAGCCTCGCCCTCAAGCGCGATTCGAAAGCCTCGGTGGTGAGCGCGCAGGCCAGCCATCCGAGCAACTCGGCGAGCTCGACCAACGTGAACAACGCGAACAATGCAAACAACGCAAACAACGCGACCAATTCGAACACCACGCGGCCCTTGTTTTTAAAATAAGGCCTCACGCCCCACGCCCTGCGCCGCTTGAGCCTCTCACCCCGGGCATCCTTGCCCATTGCACAGCGCAATTTCAGCCCCACCCTCAACACGCCTTCAGCCTTGATCTGGGCTTGGGCCAGGCCTGGGCCACGACTTAGCTCTTAGAATAGCGGCATGATCAAAATCAAAGAATTGTTGCGCCTGGAGCTCGCCCGATTGCTCGATCTCCAAGGCGAGGGCTTGGGCGCCAATGCCGCCTTTGAAAGCCCCAAGCTCGCCGCCCATGGCGACTTGGCCATCACCCATGCGCTGCAGTTGAGCAAAGTGCTCAAATCCAACCCGCGTCAAATCGCTTTGGCGCTGCAAGAGGCCTTGCTGGCCAGCCCCGTTGTTCAAGCCTGGGTGCAAGACATTGAGATTGCGGGGCCGGGTTTCATCAACTTGCGCCTTAAACCCGTTGCCAAACAAGCCGTCATTGACGAGGTGTTGAGCCAAGGGGCGGGCTATGGCGCTCGAGCGGTCAACGCGCCCGACCCAAGCGCCCACCAAGGTGGAGAAATGGGGGCCGATCTGGCGCCCTCACTGCTGGTGGAATTTGTCTCGGCCAATCCGACCGGTCCTTTGCACGTGGGCCATGGCCGGCAAGCGGCCTTGGGCGACGCATTGTGTCGTCTCTTTGAGACCCAGGGCTACAGAGTGCACCGCGAGTTTTATTACAACGACGCGGGTGGGCAGATCGACAACTTGGCGCTCAGTGTGTCGTGCCGCTTGCACGGCATCGAGCCCGACGACCCTGCCTGGCCCGCCGAAGGTTACCGCGGGCAGTACATCGTTGACATCGCCCGAGCTTACGAGGCCGGTGAGAGCGTTCAGTGCGACGACCGCGCGGTCGTGTCCCTCAAAGACCGCGAGGACTTGGCGGCCATTCGTGAGTTTGCCGTGGCCTACTTGCGGCGCGAGCAAGACCTTGACTTGGCCGCATTTGGCTTGAAATTCGATCAGTTTTACTTGGAGTCCTCGCTTTACACGAGCGGGCGCGTTGAGCGCGCGGTCGAGCAACTCAAAGCGTCGGGCCACACCTATGAAAAAGACGGGGCCTTGTGGCTTGCCAGCACCGCCTTTGGCGATGACAAAGACCGCGTCATGCGCAAAAGCGAGGGGGGGTACACGTATTTTGTGCCGGACGTGGCCTACCATTTGAGCAAATGGGAGCGCGGGTTTCACCACGTGATCAACATCCAGGGCTCAGACCACCACGGCACCATGGCGCGGGTGAGAGCGGGCCTTCAAGCGGTGAGTGATTTGCAAGGCTTGGGGATTCCCAAGGACTACCCCTCTTATGTGCTGCACACCATGGTGCGCGTCATGCGCGGCGGCGAAGAGGTCAAGATCTCCAAGCGAGCCGGCAGCTACGTGACCTTGCGCGATTTGATCGACTGGACCAGCAAGGACGCGGTGCGCTTTTTTCTCTTGAGCAGAAAGCCCGATACCGAGTATTTGTTCGATGTCGATTTGGCGGTGGCCAAGAACAACGACAACCCGGTCTACTACGTGCAGTATGCGCACGCGCGCATTTGCTCGATTTTGATCAAAGAAGGTCGCCTGTCGCTCGTCCAAGAGGCCCTGGGTGCGCGCGGGGGCGAGTCGGCGCCGGCGCCGGCCGTTGATTTGAGCCCGCTCACGAGTGACGCGGCGTTGGGGCTCATGCTGCTCTTGGCCAAGTACCCCGAGGTGCTCGCGAGTGCGGCCAAGGATTTGGCGCCCCACGACGTGACGTTTTATTTGCGCGAGTTGGCCGCGAGCTACCACAGCTACTACGACCAGGAACGGATTTTGGTGGAGGATGTGGCGGTCAAGAACGCGCGCTTGGCCTTGGTGGCGGCGGTCGCCCAGGTGCTCAGGAACGGTTTGTCGATCTTGGGGGTGAGTGCCCCTCAGGTGATGTGAGGCCACTCCCCTTTCTCGCTTGCTCGCGGTATGATGCGCTTTGCTTGGTGGTGACGGTTGGCGCGGCGTCAACTGCCCCTGGTGACCCCCAGGGACCTGGAGCCACCGATTTGATTGATTTTTTAAACCCGGTTTGACCCGTCATGACATCATCCATCCGTACGCAACGAGGAGGCACCCTGCTGGGGTTTATTTTTGGTTTGATCGTGGGGGTGGCGGTTTCTTTGGCCCTGGCGGTCTACGTCACCAAGGTGCCCATTCCTTTCATCAACAAGGGACTCACCCATTCGGCCGATCAAGACGCGAACGAAGACAAAAAGAACAAGGACTGGGACCCCAACGCACCGCTTTACAACAAGAAGCCGCCCAATGCCGCGGAGGGCCCCGCCAAAGCGCCTGTGGACTCGGCAGGCAAGGACCGTCCTGGCGGCGCGGCCAGCACCACGGCGACCCCGCCTGGCGCCCCGAGCACGTCTGCCCCGGCTTCAAGCGCTGGCGTGCCCCCCAAACCAGAGACGAACACCAACCCGCTGGCCTCGGTGTTTGGTCCAGCGATCGGCACCAGCGAGTCCACCAACGCCTCCAACCCCGCGGGTGACAAGGCCGACCCCATGGCCGACTTGGCCCGCTCCAAGGCCAATGGCATCGATGCGTTTTTGTTTTTTGTGCAAGCCGGTGCCTTTCGCACCCACGACGAGGCCGATACCCAAAAAGGCAAACTGGCCTTGGCCGGGTTTGACACCACGTTGAGCGAGCGAGACCAAGGCGGCAAGACCATCTACCGCGTGCGGGTGGGGCCCTTGAACACCAAGGACGAGGCGGACAAAATTCAGCAAAAATTGGCCGCCATGAAGGTCGACTCGGTGGTGGTGAGGGTGCAAAAATAGCTCTTTTCCCAAGGAGGCCTTCTTGGTTTGAAGAACACAGTGGAATCCTTAACAAGTATCGTGAGAGGTGAAGTGCAATGAAACGTCGTGACATGAACAAAGCCCTGGCGGCTTCTTCGCTGGCCGCTTGGGCCAGACCCGTGGTGAGCCCCTTGTTGGCGGCGGGCTTGGGGCTGCAAGCCACTGCAGGGCTGAGTGCCCCTGGTGCGAGCTTTGCTGAGGGCATTGACTATTTGAGCCTAGACAAGCGTGTGCCCACCGACAGCGAGAAGGGTCGCATTGAGGTCTTGGAATTCTTTTGGTTCAACTGCCCGCACTGCAATGCGTTTGAGCCTCGACTGGAGAGTTGGATCAAAACCCTGCCCAAGGACGTGGAGGTGCGACGCGTGCCGGTGCATTTTCGCGACGATTTTGAGCCCCAGCAGCGCATGTACTACGTGCTCGAGTCTCTCGGTTTGGTCGAAACAATGCAATCTCGGGTATTCAAGGCCATCCATACCGAGCGTCAAAATTTGCAGAACTTTGACGCCTTGGCCGCCTGGAGCGAAAAAAACGGCATCCCGCGCGCCAAATTCAGCGAACTCTACAACTCGTTTGCGGTGGTCTCGCGCGCCAAACGCGCGGCACAAATTCAAGAAGCCTTCAAGGTCCAGGGCGTGCCGGCCCTTGGAATTGGTGGGCGCTTTTACACCGATGGCTCATTGGCGGGGAGCATGGACAAGGCCTTGCAAGTCACCGAGTACCTCATCGCTGAGGTGCGCAAAGGCCGTTGATGGCGGGCATGAGTGAGCACTGAAAGCGAGTACTGGACGCGGTCATTCAAGCTCGGTTGACCCCAGCGCCATGCTCGCTACCGAGCACGTCTGTGTCGCCCAGTTGTGCTGTTTTTTTGCGATTCATTCATGTTTTTCACGCATTGAACGACATTTGCCCCCAAATTCCAAGGCAAGCCCTTACAATTCAAGGCAAATTAACAGCAAGATTTGTGCCTTGAAATTCCACCCTTTGTTTTTGTGTCTCGCGCTGGGCTTGTCCTTGGGAGTGGCCCATGGCGAGAACGCGGACAAGGACAAGCCGATGAACATCGAGGCCGACGAGTTGGTGCACGATGACTTGAATCAACTCACCGTGTTCACCGGTCGCGTCTTGGTCACCAAAGGCACCTTGGTGCTCAAAGGCGAGAGGATCGAGGTGCGCGAAGACCCCCAGGGGTTTCAGTACGGCGTGATCACACCCGAGCGCGGCAAGCGGGCCTATTACCGTCAAAAGCGCGAAGCCGTCAACGAGTTCATGGAAGGCGAGGCCTTGCGCATCGAGTACGACGGGCGCTTGGACCGCGTGACTTTGCTCGACCAAGCGGTGCTCAGGCGCTACCGCGGCACGGTGCTCAATGACGAGATGAGTGGCCAGTTGATCACCTACGATCACCTGAGCGAGACCTTCCGCGTCGGTGCTGGGCCCGCCTTGGCGGCCACGCCTTCGGCGCGGGCCAATGGTCTGGGCAAACCGAGTGCGTCCCCAGACGCCAACACCGCCAGTGGCCTGGGGCTGCTCGCTGCAAAGAAAGACACCCGCGTGCGCGCCGTGCTCACGCCAGTGCCCTCGGCGCCTGCCCTGCAAAATGCCGCCCCTACCCCTGGCGCCTCTGCGGTGGCGCCAGCCAGCCCATCCAAGCCATGAACGCCCGCGACAACGACGCACCCGCCCTGGCCCCGCTCATGCAGGACGATGCATCGCGCTCGATCACGAGTTTGGAGGCCCACCATTTGCAAAAATCCTATGGCGCTCGCCGTGTGGTGCAAGACGTCTCCTTGAGTGTCAAGCGCGGCGAGGTGGTGGGGCTCTTGGGGCCCAATGGCGCGGGCAAGACCACGTCGTTTTACATGATCGTGGGGCTGGTGCGAGCCGATGCGGGCTGGATCACCTTGGATGGGGTGCGCATTGAGCGCTTGCCCATCCACCGGCGATCGCGCTTGGGGCTGTCGTATTTGCCCCAAGAGGCGTCGATTTTTAGGCGCCTCAACGTCGAAGACAATGTCCGCGCTGTGCTGGAGTTGCAGCGCGACGAGCACGGTGAGCCCTTGACGGCTCGGGTGATGGAGGAGCGGCTGTCGAACTTGCTCCACGAGTTGCGGGTGGACCATTTGCGCGACGCACAAGCCCAAGCACTCTCGGGCGGAGAGCGCCGGCGCGTGGAGATTGCGCGCGCCTTGGCCACCCAGCCCCAATTCATTTTGCTCGATGAGCCCTTTGCGGGCATCGACCCCATTGCCGTCATTGAGATTCAGCGCATCATCGGATTTTTAAAAGCGCGGGGCATCGGGGTTTTGATCACCGATCACAATGTGCGCGAGACCTTGGGGATTTGTGACCACGCTTGCATCATCAGCGATGGTCGGGTGCTCGCGCAAGGCACCCCGGCCGAGATTGTCAACAATGGAGATGTCCGCCGCGTTTACTTGGGCGAGCATTTCCGAATGTAGGACGCCTCGACCGTTCCCCCCATGAAACAAGGCCTCTCCCTACGAGTCTCGCAGCACCTGGCGCTCACCCCCCAGTTGCAGCAGTCGATTCGTTTGCTGCAGCTCTCGACCTTGGAGCTCAGCCAAGAGATTGAGCAAATGCTCGATGACAACCCGTTTTTAGAAAAAGAAAGCGAGCTGGCCGAGCGCGAGGATTTCGGACTCGAGCAAGGCGACGCCCCCATCAGTGCCGATGCGCAGAGCAGCGAAGCGGCCCAGGCCGAAGACTCGCGCGCCGATGAGGCAGCCCGTGAAGTCAACCACGAAGCCGACCCAGATGCGGCTCCGGATGGGGACGATCACGCCGAGCCCAACGACTATGCCGAACTCACCTTGACGGCGCCCCCCGACGGCTTGGGAGCCACGGCGGTGTCAGAGACGGACGCCAGCAACGAGTCGGGTGCTTCCAATGAGGACAGCACGATTGAGGGCGTGGCCGAGAGTTGGGACGGCGACGGCAGCGTTGAGTTCTCGGCCGACGACAGCGAGTGGGGCGGCGACGCACCGCCTCGCAACGGCGCCTTGGACCAAGACACGAGTGACGCCACGGAGCTGGCGCGCTCGAGCCAGTCTTTGACGGAGCATTTGCACCGCCAGGCCTTGAGCATGCGCCTCGATGAGGTGGACCGCGCGGCCTTGCGGTTTTTGATCGAATCCTTGAACGACGACGGCTATTTGGAGGACTCCTTGCAAAACCTCGCCGAGGGTTTGGCTGGCGATGATGAGGAGCAGGTGGAGGCCTTGGTGGACCGCTTTCAGATGGCGCTGCATTTGCTGCAAAGTCTTGAGCCCACCGGGGTGGGGGCGCGCGACTTGGGCGAGTGTTTGCGCTTACAGCTCAAGGCCATGCAGACCCCCAACGCACAGGCCGAGGAGCTGCGGTTGGTGGCCTTGGCCATTTGCGAGTTGTCCATGGACATGCTCGCGCGCAGAGACGTCAAGCGGCTGTGCACGGCCTTGTCAGAAAACGAGATGCGCGTGAAACTCGCCATTGCCCTCATTGCCCGTTTGGAGCCCAAGCCCGGGCGGCGCTTTGTCGATGTCGAGCGCCAAATCGTGGTGCCCGATGTGATCGTGACTCGCGCGGGCGTGGACCGCGATGGCTTGCCCAAGTTTCGCGTTCAGCTCAACAGCGACGTCATGCCCAGGCTTCGGGTGCACGACATCTACGCCGGGGCCTTGAAGGGATCGGGCAAATCCGATGCCCACCAAGGTCTGCAGCAGCGACTGCAAGAGGCCAAGTGGTTCATCAAAAACATCCAGCAGCGCTTTGAGACGATCCTGCGGGTGAGCCATGCCATCTCTCAGCGCCAGCGCAATTTCTTCATCCACGGCGAGCTCGCCATGCGGCCGATGGTCTTGAGAGAGATTGCCGACGAGCTCGGCCTGCACGAGTCCACCATCAGCCGAGTCACCACCGCCAAGTACATGTCCACGCCCTTTGGCACCTTCGAGTTGAAGTACTTCTTTGGCTCGGGGCTGGGCACCGAGAGCGGCACCAATGCGTCGAGCACGGCGGTGAGGGCCTTGCTCAAGCAGTTTGTGGCGAGCGAAAACCCCAAAAAACCCCTCTCCGACAACCAGCTCTCCGAGATGCTCAAGGAGCAAGGCATCGATTGCGCAAGGCGCACCGTGGCCAAATACCGCGAGGCTTTGAAGATCGCCCCCACCAATTTGAGAAAAGTGCTCTGAGTGGGCGGCTTCCCGAGGCCTGCGCAGGCTGCGGCGCTCTTCGCCCAGCAGGACACGACTGGTCTCACCACCCCGGCAGGGCGCACGATGGCGTTGCCCACCTTACTGTTTGATGCTGAATGAATTCATTGACTTTGTTTTGTCCTTGCGCCGCTGGCGTTGAGTCGTATTTGGCCCAGGAGTGCCGCGCTATTTTGGGCGGCGAGCCCACGGCGCTGGCGGCGCAGCGCGGTGGTGTGAGCTTGCAGGCCTCTTGGAGTGAGATGATGCAGCTCAATTTGCGCACACGCCTGGCCCAGCGCGTGCTCATCCAAGTCAAATCCGGTTTTTACCGCGGGGAAGAAGACCTCTACACCTTGGCCAAAAGCGTGCCGTGGGAGATGTGGTTCAAGCACGAGCAGACCTTCAAGGTCGAGATCACCGCGCAGTACAGCCCCTTGAAGAGCCTCAACTTCGCCGCCCTCAAGGTCAAGGACGCGGTGGCCGATCGGTTTCGAGACTTGAAGGGGGTGCGCCCGAGTGTGGACGTGAAGTGGCCCCATGTGCGCATTTATGTGCACTTGACGCAAGACCAAATGCTCTTGTCGGTGGACACCTCGGGCGAGCCTCTTTTTAAGCGCGGTTGGCGCTTGGACAAGGGCGAAGCGCCCTTGAAGGAGACCTTGGCCGCGGCGATGCTCGCCGCCAGCGGCTGGGAGGCGCAGAGCGGTTTGGCGCTCTATGACCCGTGTTGCGGCTCGGGCACGATTGCGATCGAGGCGGCTCAAATCGATTGCCACATCGCGCCTGGCATGTTTCGCCAATTTGGGTTTGAGAATTTGCTGCCCTTTCAAGCGTCCTCATGGCAGACCATCAAAAACCGCGCACGCCAAGAAGAACGTGCCCCAACGCGCGCCATTTACGGCTCGGACGTGTCGCACCGCATGGTTGACTTTGCCCAGCAAAACGCCGTGCGCGCTGGGGTGGCGCACGCCATTGAGTTCCGGGGTGGCGACGCCTTGGTGCGCATGCCCCCGTGTGAGACGGCGGGCATGCTGATGGTCAACCCGCCCTATGACGAGCGCATGAGTGCGCTGGGTGTGGCCGGCGCGGGCAAGGGGCTCGGGCGCGAGCGCGCGCAGATGAATTCCGCCGCCGCTTGGGCGCACAAAAGCCCCAGTCGTGAGCACGCGCACGCACCGGTGAGTGCCAGTGAGAGTGAGAATGTGAGTGCAAGCTCAGACTTTTTCTCGCTCTTGGCCAGTCACTGGAAAAAGAATTTTTCCGGCTGGCAGGCCTGGGTGTTGACCCCCAACTTGAAGCTGCCCGGTCAGATGCGACTCAAAGAGAGTCGGCGTGTGCCCTTGTGGAACGGCCCCATAGAGTGCCGCCTGTTCAAATTTGACATGGTCAAGGGCAGCCACACCGGGGTGAAAAAGGCAGGACCTGAGGCGTGAGCGCCAGTGCTCTGACGGGCCAAGGCCCCACGGTCGTCATCGACACCAATGTGGTGCTCGACCTCTGGCTCTTTGACAACCCCGATGTGGCGCCTTTGCGCTCTGCCTTGGAGTCTGGCCGTTTGCACTGGATCGCGTGTGAACGCATGTTTGGCGAGCTCCCCAGGGTCTTGGCGTACGCGCATTTGCAAGCCAAATTGGGGGTTCATTTGAGCCCTGCGGTGACGCCACTCACCCAGGCGCTGCAGGCGATGGACTCCCAAGCCCCGGGCACTGTGCCGTGGCCCCTCACGCGCCGCGATGAGGTCGCCCAAGGCATCGTGGCCTGCATGCAGCAGTGGGCAAGGCGGTGCGAGCGCGCTCCGCTTTGCCACTACAAGTGCAAAGACCCCGATGACCAGGTGTTTGTGGATTTGGCGGCAGCCCACGGCGCCACGCTGTTGAGCAAAGACAAAGCCGTCTTGAAGCTCAAAAACCGGCTGGCGCGCTTGGGCTCTAGGGTGTTGGCGGCGAAGGATTCAACGCCCTGGCTGCAATCACTGGCAAGCGAGGGACTGCGATGACGCTCCAGTGCCGGTCAAGTTGAGCGCAGTGCTTGGCGAAATTGCTGCAAGACGCTCGCGTAATCCGGCTGCCCAAAAATCGCACTCCCAGCCACGAAGGTGTCGGCCCCCGCTTGGGCCACTTGCGCGATGTTGCTCGGCTTGATGCCGCCGTCGACTTCGAGCCGGATGGGCTTGCCGCTGCGCTCGATCATGCGCCGGACCGCTTCAATTTTTCTCAAGCTGCTGGGGATGAAGCTTTGGCCGCCAAAGCCGGGGTTGACACTCATGATGAGCACCAAGTCCAGGTCTTGCAGCACCCACTCGAGTGCGGCCAAGGGCTCGGCCGGGTTGAAAGCGAGTCCGACCTGGCAGCCTTGGGAGCGGATGAGCTCCACAGTGCGGTGGACATGGGTGCTGGCATCGGGGTGAAAGCTGATCAGGTTGGCGCCCGCCTTGGCAAACGACACGGCCAACTCATCCACCGGCTGCACCATGAGGTGAACATCAATGGGAATGGGGGTGCCATCGGCTTTTTTGGAAAGCGGCTTCAAGGCCTGACAAATCATCGGCCCAAAACTCAAATTGGGCACATAGTGGTTGTCCATCACATCAAAGTGAATCCAATCCACCCCCGCCGCAATCGAGGACTGCACCTCGGCGCCGAGGCGGGTGAAGTCGGCTGCCAAAATCGAGGCAGAAATCAACGGGGTGAGCGGGGCGGTGGATGAGGTCATGGTTCTCAGGGTGGGTGGGTCGAAACAATCAAGGCACTTGGGCTGGGGCAGCTGTTTGAAGGGGGCCCTTTGCCAGTCTTTCAGTATAGCGAAGCTCGGGTGACCTGCAACAGATGACAAGAGGACAGGACTGCGTCAGGTCAAGGCCAGGGCCAGAGAGACCCAGACTTCTCAGCGGGCTTTTGCCTCGTCTGGGGTTTTGAGTAAGAGTTGGTGTGCAAATTGATCGATGGCTTGGTAGGCCTCTTCTTCGGCACCGTAAAACATGTGAAACCCCGACATGCAAGGGTTCAGTGCTTGCGCTTGACCCTGGTGGAGGGTGATGTAGTCGATTTTTTGGGGGTTGGTTTTTTTGAGTTCCTCATACACCAGCCATGAGTTGCTGGGACGAGATTTGGGGCAGGCGTCTTTTTCATGCGCCAAAAACAAAACCGGGATGCGGGTTTGTTGGCTGAACGTCGAGCCATTGCGCGCAGAGCTGTAGATGGCCCCCGCCAACGCTTGGGGCCGGCCATTTTGTTCGAGCATTTTGACAAACTCGGTCAAGCTGGCCGCGCCGTTGCTGTGGCCCATGATCCAAACGGGCAAGCCGAAGCGCTCTTGGGCGTCGCGCACCACGCTCTCAATTCTGAGCAAGTGCTCGCGACTTTGGCGGGAGGTGGGGTAGTCGGTGCCAGCGGGCAAAATCACAGGAGAATCAAACACCACAACGTTGAAAAGACCGTGGGTGAGCGTGCTGTCACTCAAGGGCTTCAAGGTGGCGCCATAAAACCCGCCCAATGTTTTTCTCTCGGGCGTCAAACCCAAATGGCCTTCTCCGCCGGGGATAAAAACCAGGGTGAACCTCGCGGCTTGGGCGGGCCACACATAGGTGAGTGTGGGAGCGTCGCTGAACAAAAAGCCTTTTTCCGCCAAGGGCACGGCGCTCACTTGAGCGTGGGCGGCGAGGCCCAAACACCCCAAGCACCCCAAGTACCCTAAACACCCTAAACACCCTAAAAGACCCGTGAGGATCAGATGGAGCCCTTTTTGCAAGTGCATCATTGCGGTTGGCTGTCGACGTTCAAGTTCGAAGTTCATGATCGAGGTCGTCATCGTGGAGGGTTGTGTTGTCAACGTGGTTGAGTGGGTCGTGGCGACCCGTGCCCACGGTGCTCACAAAGCGCCATTATAGGAATGCGCGGCCTTGGGCGCTCCAGTGTCACCCGCGCTGGGTGGGGCGCTTGAGGGATTGCATTATTCCGTTAAGATCATGCAGCGGCTTCGTGGGAAGCCACTTTTTGAGGACGTCCATGCCCCAGTATCAAATGCGAGTCGATGTCGAGCCCGCTTATTTGGCCGATCAATCCGACCCTCCAGCGGGCGTGTTTGTCTTTAGCTACACCATCACCATCGTCAACACCGGTCAAGTCACCGCCCAGGTGATCTCGCGCACTTGGCACATCAACGATTCGGTGGGCACCCACGAGCGCGTCAAAGGCCTGGGGGTGGTGGGTCATCAGCCGCTTATAAAGCCGGGTGCATCGTTTCAATACACCAGTGGCACCCATTTGAGAACGCCCACAGGCACCATGCATGGGAGCTTTTTTTGTGTGGCCGTGGATGGTGAACGCTTTGAGGTGGACATCCCCATCTTTGTGCTGGACGCACTGAGCGGACAAGGTTTTCACTGAGGCGCGAACGCCGATTGCCCTTGCTGGCCATGCCCCATTCTTCCTCCTCCAACGCTTCGATCGCTCCCCACCCATCAGCGGGCGCGCTGGGGGAGTTCGGGCTCATTGAGCGCTACTTCAAGCGCACCCCAGGGCCCCAAACATCAGACTCCCAGGGCCAGGTGGTGCTTGGCATTGGCGACGACTGCGCGCTCTTGTCCTCAACACCAGGACACCACTGGGCTGTCTCCACCGACACCTTGGTCGAGGGGCGACATTTTTTTGCCAACGTGGACCCCGTGCACTTGGGCCACAAGGCCTTGGCGGTGAACTTGAGCGACTTGGCCGCCTGTGGCGCCACCCCCCGTTGCTTCACCTTGGGACTCACCTTGCCGCAGGTGGATGAGGCGTGGTTAGAGGGGTTTTCAAGGGGTTTGTTGGGCCTGGCCGATGAGCTCGACTGCACCTTGGTCGGTGGAGACACCACCCAAGGGCCCTTGACCATCACCATCACCGTGATGGGCGAAGTGCCCCAGGGACAAGCCTTGCGCAGAGGTGGCGCCCAAGTGGGTGACGACCTTTGGGTGAGTGGCACCTTGGGGGACGCTCGACTGGGTCTGGACGTGTTGCTGGGCAAACGCCAGGCAAGCCCGAACGCACTTCAATATGCCCAGCACCGCCTCGAGTGCCCCACACCCCGGGTGGCCCTCGGCGTGGCGCTCAGGGGGGTGGCCACCAGTGCCATTGATTTGAGTGACGGCTTGCTGGGGGACTTGGGACACCTTTTAAAATCATCAAACTTGGGGGCTGAGATCCACACCGATTGGATCGAAGGCTCGAGTCAGGCCATCAGCCCGCTGCTCCAAGCCTTGGCGTTCCAAGACCGCCTGTCCTTGGTGCTCTCGGGTGGCGACGATTACGAGTTGTTGTTCACGGTGCCGCCCGGTTTGAGATCGACGGTCTTGGCCTTGGCCCAGCGTTTGGAGACACCGCTCACTCGCATTGGCGTCATGGTGGGCAGCCAGGGCCTGCGCGTGGTCGCTACCGATGGCCAAGAGGTGAAGGTTCAACAGCATTCTTACGAGCATTTTTCATGATCATCCGACGAGACATTTTGTTCAGCCACCCGGCTCATGTTGTGGCGCTCGGCTTGGGGGCGGGTTTGAGTCCCCTGGGGCCGGGGACGGTGGGGACCGTGTGGGCTTGGGCGGCTTACTTGCTGATGGATCTTTTTTTAACGCCCCTGCAAATGGGTGGGGTGTTGCTCGCCTCATTTTTCGTGGGTTGGTGGGCGTGCACGGTCACAGCACAGAACATGGGGGTGTCGGACCCATCATCCATCGTGTGGGACGAGGTGGTGGCGTTTTGGCTGGTGCTGTGGATTTGGATGCCCGCTGGCCTTGGTGGGCAATTCGCGGCTTTTTTACTGTTTCGGTTTTTTGACATTGCCAAGCCCGGCCCCATTGGCTGGCTCGACCGAGCCTTCAAGGGCGGGGGCTATCGGGGGGGATTTGGCATCATGATTGACGACATCGCTGCGGCTTTTTTGACGTTGTTGGTCTTGGCCCTATGGCAAGCCACGCGGACCTGACGACCTCAGGGCGCTGGGATGCCTAGCTTGCTTTCTGTCGTGGTGTCACCGAGCAATGCCATGGCACAGTTGACCGGCGTTTTTAAAAAATCGTTGCCCTGAAACAAAGCCCAACCAGGGTCTTTAAAAGTCGCTCTAATCTTTCAAGGTTTTAGCCAGAAAAACACCTGGGCACTGATCAATGACTCGCCTAAAAAACGCAGGGCCGAATGCCACTGAGGTGCGAGTTTGGTGCTATAAATGGGCCAAGGCTCTTCTGGCGAAGGCCACCGTCTCTCTTCAACTCAGACCCCTCCATGACACCCCTGACTCAGTCGCTGGTTGAACAGCTGTCTTTCAAACTCATGGCCAAGGGGTGGATGCTGTCTTGCGCAGAAAGTTGCACAGGGGGTCTGATTGCCGCGGCCTGCACGGATTTGGCCGGTTCAAGTCGATGGTTTGAGCGGGGATTTGTGAGTTACTCCAATGCCTCCAAAGTGGAGCTTTTGGGGGTTGACCCATCCCTGATTGCCGCCCACGGTGCGGTGAGCCAAGAAGTCGCACGAGCCATGGCTCTGGGGGCCTTGACCCATTCCGCCGCCCAGGTCTCGCTGTCGGTCACTGGCGTTGCCGGCCCCACTGGCGGGAGCGCCGACAAACCCGTGGGTTGCGTGTGGTTTGGCTGGGCGCTGGCAAGAGAACTTGAAGAAGAGCCTGAAGAAGGTCTTGAAGGGGAGAGCCGAGTCAAAGGACCTCGCCTCACGTCTGAGCGCATGGATTTTGCGGGGACACGCGAAGCGGTGAGGGCCCAAACGGTGGAGCACGCCCTCAGCCGTTTGTTGCAATTGTTGCCCTAGACGCTTCAAGGGCAGACAGGGCTTAGAGTCATCTTCCCCACCCTGGCGCTCGATCAGGGGCCAGGGCCAGGTCCCTCGCCGTCAAACTTTCGGCTGTCGGGTGTTTTCGTCATGGAAGCGCTGCACGCAACTGTTAAACTCAGGCCTATGTTTTATCACCGCATCATCCTCACCGGGTCCAGTGACCGAGGAGCTTGGCCTTGGCGACGCTGCGCGCTTGGATTCGCGCTGTCTGCTCGCGTTTGATCAACAAGGCGAGGTGTGCTGTCCCCGGGCGAGCGGGCCAAACGCTCGAGATGCCCAGGGCGTAGCAGACCACTGAAATTCAACCTTCCCCTGGCCGTCATGGTTTAGTGAACGACACGAGGGCGAACTCTAGGTTGAGCGCTTTGCACACCCTTTCAGCGCGACAGCCTGTGAATCTTTCAAGCGTTGATCTTGATCGCGACAGCTGTCTCCATGGATTGAACCTGAAAGCTTTTTTATGCTCACTGAACTTGAATTCAAAAGCCTCGCCTCCCAAGGCTACAACCGCATCCC
>CAISQQ010000372.1 GCA_903887655.1 uncultured Burkholderiales bacterium | reverse complement strand
GACCAACACGGCACCGCCATTGTGGTGGGGGCGGCCATTTTGAATGGCCTCAAAATCGTCAACAAAAAACTCGAAGACGTGAAAATCGTCACCTCTGGCGCTGGCGCGGCCGCGCTCGCGTGCCTGGGCCTCTTGCTCAAACTGGGGGTCCCCAAGCGCAACATCTTTGTCACCGACTTGGCCGGCGTCGTCTACCAAGGCCGCACCGAACTCATGGACGAGGACAAGATCCAGTTCGCGCAAAACACCCCCCACCGCACCTTGGCCGAGGTGATGGTGGATGCCGACGTGTTTCTGGGCTTGTCGGCCGGTGGGGTTTTGAAGCCCGACATGGTCAAAACCATGGCCGCGCACCCCATCATTTTGGCGCTGGCCAACCCCAGTCCCGAGATCTTGCCCGAAGATGTGAAAGCGGTGCGCGACGACGCCATCATCGCCACGGGGCGCACGGATTACCCCAATCAGGTCAACAACGTGCTGTGCTTTCCCTACATCTTTCGCGGCGCCTTGGATGCGGGCGCCTCAACCATCACCTCGGAGATGGAGATTGCGGCGGTGTACGCCATTGCCGAGCTCGCCCAGGCCGAACAAAGCGAGGTCGTCGCCGCCGCCTACGTCGGTGAGCAGCTCAGTTTTGGGCCCGAGTATTTGATCCCCAAGCCATTTGACCCCCGGCTCATGATCAAAATCGCGCCGGCCGTGGCCTTGGCCGCACAAACGAGCGGTGTCGCCCTTCGCCCCATTGCCGACATGGACGCCTACCGTGAAAAGCTCCTGAGCTTTGTTTACGCCTCGGGCCAAGTCATGAAGCCCATCTACGCCGCGGCCAAGAACGCACAGCACAAGCGAGTCGCCTATGCCGAAGGGGAGGAAGAACGCATCTTGCGCGCGGTGCAAGTGGTGGTGGACGAGCAACTCGCTCACCCCACCTTGATTGGACGCCCCGAAGTCATTGCCCGGCGCATTGAGCAGTTTGGGCTGCGACTCAAGGAGGGCGTCGATTACGAGGTCGTCAACGTGGAGAACGATCACCGCTACCGCGACTTTTGGCAAACCTACTGGCGCATGATGCAAAGAAAAGGGGTCACCCAACAACTGGCCAAAATCGATATGCGCAGGCGCTTGACGCTCATTGGGACCATGCTCTTGTACAAAGGCGAAGTCGACGGCTTGATCTGCGGCACTTGGGGCACGACCGATTTGCACTTGCACTATGTTGACCAAGTCATTGGCCACCGAAAAGGGGTCAGCACCTACGCCTGCATGAACGGCTTGGTGCTGCCCGAGCGCCAAATCTTCTTGGTCGACACCCACATCAACTACGACCCGAGTGCCGCCCAATTGGCCGAAATCACCATTTTGGCGGCCAAAGAGATGATGCGTTTTGGCATCCGCCCCAAAGCGGCCTTGCTCTCGCACTCCAATTTTGGTTCAAGCAACCACCCCAGTGCCCTCAAAATGCGCGACACCCTGGCCTTGCTCCAAACCCAAGCGCCTTGGCTTGAGGTCGACGGGGAGATGCACGGCGACTTGGCCATCGATGAGGCGGCGCGTGCCGCCATCATGCCCAACAGCACCTTGGCGGGCAACGCCAACTTGCTCGTGCTGCCCAACTTGGACGCGGCCAACATTGCCTACAATTTGCTCAAAACCGCGGCCGGTGGCAACATCGCCATTGGCCCCGTTTTACTCGGCGCCAACAAACCCATCCACATCCTCACACCCAGCACCACGGTCAGAAGAATTGTGAACATGACAGCTTTGACAGTGACCGATGCAAGCGCCCAACGATGAGCCACCCAAGGTTTGTGTGTGCTCACCAACTTAATCAAAATGACCTTAGGATTTGCTGATTAAACGGGCATGGCCTTGCATTTTTGACCCATCTGAGTCACAATTCGAGTTGAGGTTTCGGGTTGCCTCAGCCAAATTTGGCACCTCAACCCCTTCATTTTTCATGGAAGCGTCACGGAGATGGAGATGCCACTTCGTACTGTCAAGACCAATATTGTTCAGTCCATTCGCGCGTTCAGGGTGTCGGATTTGCAATCGGCCGCTAAGGATTTGGGACATCATTTTTTGTATGCCCATTTGGCCCAGGCCCAAAGCAAACAAGACGTCTTGGATTCAATCATCCAGCAATTCACGTTTCCCGCGCAAGCGAGCAAGAATTTCGACTCTCTTTATGACAGCATGACCGATCCATTGCACAAATCGGGCCCCCAGCCTGGGTTTGTGGTGGTGCTCGAGCACATTCCAGCGCACACCAAGTTTGACAAAGAAGCGCGCGAGCAGCTGCTCGACATCTTTCGCGAAGCCGCTGACTATTGGTCGGACCGCAAAGTTTGCTTCCGCGCCTTTTACTCCTTCTCGGTGGCCCGGGTGCCCTCCGTTTTGGACATGGAGCGGCCCTTGCCCTCCACGCAAGAGCTCACTGGCATAGAGCTGCCCGAAGAGAGCGAGAAAATGCCCACCGACAAATTGGTGGACATCTCCCCCTTGGCGCTCAGAATGAGCAGCCCCTTCAATGCAGGCTACTGGCTGAGCGCGGCTTAATTTCAGCGTCGCGCCTGATGGGTGGGCTCTCAGGGGCTGAGTCCTCCCCACCCACCCTTTTTTCTCCTATTTCCCTATTTCCCTATTTCCCCTCTTTTTTAGAGCGCTCTGTCCTAGAGACCCAGCGCTCAGGTTCTGGCTCAGGGCCTGGGGGGCAGCGCCAGAGACAGCGCCACATACTCGGGCACACTCACCTCTTGGGCTCGGCGCTTGAAGTCAAAGTCGCCAGCCCATCCTTGGG
>CAISQQ010000371.1 GCA_903887655.1 uncultured Burkholderiales bacterium | reverse complement strand
CCCAGTTTGAACCAAATGGCGGGCAAAGTGGGTGCGCGATATGAGGTCTGGGTTGCCAGCGTATTGCAAAGCGCCTTCAAAGGCTTGGGGGATACCCACTCGCTCCAATTGGCGTGACATCTCGCGCGCCCGCTCTTCGCGCCCGCCACGGGTGGCTTTGAGGCCAGCTTGAATCGCCACATTCTCAGGCTCAAAGCCCAGTCCCACAATGTGGACGGTTTTTCCCGCAAAGCTCACTGAAATTTCTACCCCCGTGAGGAAGGGCAGCGAGGCGGATTGAGCCGCCAAGCAAGCGGCTTGTTGGCCCCCAAGCTCATCATGGTCGGTCAAGGACCACAAATCCACGCCGTTGAGCTTGGCTCTTTGGGCCAAGGCTTGGGGTGTGAGCGTGCCGTCCGACACCACGGAGTGGCAGTGCAAATCAGCGTTGAGGTAAGAGGACATCACCGCCCGATTCTAATCGGCTTTGCCCAAAAAAGGCCTGTTTTGGCGTCCACCCTCACGAGCGCTCACTTGGCGCCTCACCTTGGACCATCAATTGGAGTTTTTTTTGTCCTCTCCACTCATCGCACTCGAGGCGATAAGCCAGCCGGGCGCGGGCTCCGAGGGGTTCGGTGCGGCCAAACCAAATGCCGGAGAGTTCAACCGCTGCGAGCTTGAGTTTCATGGACAAGTGCTTTTGCCCCACAATTTTTTGCGACAAGACCCAAAAGTCATCGACAAAGACCGGCGTCAGAAAGCCTTGTCCCCAAACGACGGATTTGATGAGCTCGGCGACAGACCAGTTGCAGTGTTCTGCGCCCAAGCTGCCATCGCTCAAGAGCACCATTTGTAGCGCTTGTTCGTCCAGTTGTGCGTGAGCGACGTGTTGAAAGGCGGCTTCAAACAACGCCAATTGATCTTCTTCAATGGTGCAGCCCGCGGCCATGGCATGACCGCCAAACTGAAGGATGAGGTCGGGATGCTTCTTGCTCATCAAATCCAAGGCGTCTCTCAAATGAAAACCCGGGATCGAGCGGCCTGATCCTTTGAGCAAGTGCTCTTTGCCAGGGCTTTGGCTTTGTGCAAAAACAAAAGTGGGGCGGTGGTAGAGCTCCTTCATGCGCGAGGCCACCAGGCCGACCACCCCTTCGTGGAAATCGGGATCAAACAAACACAGGGCATGGGGCGGGGTGTCGCTGTCGTCAAAGAGGGAGCTCGCCAACTCCAGGGCTTGCTCCTTCATCTCCACTTCAATGCCTTTTCGGCTTTGGTTGATGTCTTGCAGTGCTTGTGCCAAGGCCTGGGCTTTGAGGGGGTCGTCTGTGATCAAGCACTCGATACCTTGGCTCATGTCGGAGAGGCGACCTGCGGCGTTGATGCGTGGGCCCAGCACAAAGCCCAAATCTTGGGCGCTGAGGGTTGCGGCTTCTTTGCCCGCCACTTCAAGGAGCGCCTTGATCCCGGGGGGCATGTGACCGAGTCGCATGCGCTGTAAACCTTGCTCGACCAGTCTTCTGTTGTTGGCGTCCAAGATGACCACGTCGGCCACCGTGCCCAAAGCCACCAAGGGCAACAAGGCGTCCAATTTGGGTTGTCGAGTGGGCGGCTCGCCAAAGTGACCCAGTTCGCGCAAATGGGTCCTGAGTGCCACCAAGACGTAGAACACCACCCCCACGCCCGCCAAATTCTTGCTCGCGAAGTTGCAGCCGCGTTGGTTGGGATTGACGATCACGTCCGCCCCTGGGGTCGTGCTCGCTGGCAGGTGGTGATCGGTGATGATGACATCCAAGCCCAGCTCCTTGGCGACTTGCACTCCCGTGAAGCTGGCCATGCCGTTGTCCACAGTCATCAGCACTTTCGCGCCCAGGGCATGGACTCGCTGGGCAATCAAGGGGGTCAAGCCATAGCCATCGTTGACCCGGTCAGGCACGATGTAGGAGACGTGCTGTGCACCCATGGACTTCAGGCCCAAATAGGCAACAGCACAAGCGGTCGCACCATCGCAGTCGTAGTCGGCCACGATACACACGTGTTCTTGAGACGCGATGCATTGGGCCAAGCGAGCGGCAGCAGCGCGCGCGCCGCTCAGGCTCTCGGGGTCGAGCAAGTGCTTCAAGGATGCATCGAGCTCTGAGGCCTGCACCACCCCTCGGGCGGCATACAGTTTGGCCATGAGGGGGTGGGTGCCAGCATCTTGCAAGCTCTTGACAATCTCGTCGGGTGCGACGCGCTCAATGATGTTCATGGTGTCTTAAATCAAAATGTCTTCGAGAGTGACTGGGGTGCCCGTTTTGCCGTTCTTGCCATTCTTGCCATTCTTTCCACCATCGCCTTGGGCCCCTGGTGTTTCAGAAGACCTCTTGCGTGGGGACCAACGTGCGCCCAGTGTCGAGACGATTGGCGACAAGAGCCCAGACGGCACGCTAGCCCAGCCAGACCACCAGGGCTTGGGCGAGGTAGAGGGGTTGAGCGCTTGGGGTGATGGGTTGGATTGCGTGGATGTGGTGTCGACCACAGTCCATTGCTTGGTGTAATGGAGTCCGCAAAAAATGACGCTTTGTCCGGGGCCATGGGTGAGACGCGAGAAGATCTCACGATCGAGTTGCTCAAAGGCTTGGCACCACGCTGGCAGGTCTCGGGCCCAGTGAGGCTTGATCAAATCGTCCAGCAAGAGCACTTGGTGTTCGCCGGCTGTAAGCCATTGTTTGTCACAGGGAGCGTCCATGCCGACAGCACTGAGCTGAGCGCTTTCACGCCAAGGGCTCGGGATGGGGTGAGGCCAGCCTTTTAGGCCTTGGCCAGTGCCACTGAACCAAATGGAATTCAAGGGCGTGAGCCCTTGGTCGTTGATGGGGTGGTGGTAGAGCAGCATTTGCACTTCACTTTGCAGTCTCCTGAGGGTGCGAACGCACGCTTGTTGGAGGGGTGCTGCCCCACGACCGATCAGCCACGGGGTGACGTCTTGTCCCATCACCCGCTCCATGCTGGCGCTGGGTAAATTTTTAAAGAGGGGCGAGCGTGCCAGCCAAGTGCCCGGACAGTGGTCAAAGAGTTCGATGCCGTCCTCTAAGAAATAAGGCGCCAAGGTGTTCTTGAGCTCGAAAGACTCGGCCTGGGTGATGGTGCGCGCGGGCTGCATCACCACCTGACCCGAGGCCACATGCCAGTTGCACAGCGACACCAAGGCGTAGCCGTGGTCCTCCTCAGGCACTGGGCTCGGCGTCCCTGAGTGGATGCGCGAAGCGGGTAGGCCTCCCGCGGGCTCTTGTGAGGGGGTGCGGCCTTGAAAGTGATGCCAGGCCCAAGGCATCAAACCATCTTCGAGCTCCAAATTCAGGCACTGGGCCAAGGCGCGATCGGCGCTGCTGGACAAGGCCGCGCTCGATTGCGTTTGGATGGATGACTCCATGCCCATCCCACCCATGGGGTGGTGCTCCAAATCCAACCAGCGGCGCAGGTGCCGAAGGCTCAGTGTGCCTTGGCTTTGCTCCAAGGCTTTGAGCAAGGACTCGATGTGTTCGGGCTCAGCGGGGTCGCTGAGCAATGCGCACGGCACAACCACACTCAATGTGGCCTTGGCAGGGGGTGAAGGCTGGTTGGGCATGCAAAAGGATCATGGATGGGGAATATTTGGCGCAGAAATAAAAGACTTGCCAAGAGAATGCCACAATATAGCGCAAGTCCTATGTTAAAAAACACCTTTCCCCCGTTTGAATTGGTTTTGGGTTGGCGCTACACCCGCGCCAGACGCGACTCTCGCCGAAACAATTTCATCTCCTTCATCTCCGCGGTCTCCATGCTGGGCATTGCGCTTGGCGTGGCGGCCTTGATCATTGTGCTGTCGGTGATGAATGGATTTCAAAAGGAAGTGAGAGACCGCATGCTCGCGGTGGTCTCTCACGTGGAGATTGCTTCAAGCCAGGCGGGGGTTTTGGAGGACTGGCAAGACCTACAAGCGCGCATGAAAACTTTTCCCCAGGTGGTGGCAAGTGCACCCTATGTGAGCGAGCAAGCGCTGTTGGTCAAGTCCGAGGACATGCGCGGAGCCATGGTGCGGGGGATCGATCCTGAGATGGAGGCCGAGGTGGCGGAATTTGCCACCCAACTGCCCAAGGCCATGCGGCACAGTTTGGTGGCGGGTCGCTTTGGCGTGATTTTGGGCGATGAATTGGCCGCCGCCATGGGGGTGAGCGAAGGCGACGCGGTGGTGCTGGTCTCGCCTGGCGGGCAAGTCACCCCCGCGGGGATGCTCCCGCGCATGAAGCAGTTGCGTGTCGTGGGCTTGTTTCACTCGGGTCATTATGAGTTTGATGCCACTTTGGTCCTGATCCACATCGAGGACGCCAAGACCTTGTTTCGACTCACCGCGCCCACGGGTTTGCGCTTGAAAGTCGATGACCCTCAAGCTTCTTGGCGCATCGCCCAAGACGTGCAAAAGGCATTGGGCAACGCGTATTTGGTGAGCGACTGGACGCGCCAAAACAAATCGTGGTTTGCCGCGGTGCAAGTGGAAAAACGCATGATGTTCATCATCCTCACCTTGATTGTGGCCGTGGCTGCATTCAATTTGGTGAGCACCCTGGTGATGACCGTGACCGACAAAATGGCCGACATTGCCATCTTGCGCACACTCGGGGCCTCTCCCTTGTCAATCATGATGATTTTTGTGGTCCAAGGCTCCTTGGTCGGGGTGGTTGGCACGCTGCTGGGCTTTGGCTTGGGTTTGGGCGTGGCCGTGAATATCGATGTGATCGTGCCCTTCATTGAGCATTTGCTGGGGGCCCACTTCTTGCCCAAAGACATTTACTTCATCTCAAGTATGCCCAGCGACCCCAGAGCCGCCGACATTGCACCGATTGTGATCATCTCCTTGGCCTTGTCCTTGTTGGCCACGATTTACCCGAGTTGGCGAGCCTCTCGGGTCAACCCCGCACAGGCGCTTCGATATGAGTGAATTGAACTCCATGGGTGAGCAGTCCCCGCCTCAAGGGCCCCAAGGCCTTGACCTCGCACGTGAGTCTTGGGTGCTGCAGGGCAGAAATTTGAAGCGTCGCTTCACCCAAGGTGCACTGGACGTGGCGGTCCTCAATGGGGTGAACATCGATTTGGCCCAAGCTCAAAGCATCGCGGTGGTGGGAGCTTCTGGTTCTGGCAAGAGCACGCTCTTACACCTGCTCGGCGGTCTGGACGCTTTGGATGAGGGTGAGGTGCATTTGATGGGGCAATCGTTGAGTGGCTTGGGGGCACGTGCTTTGGGTGAGATGCGCAACCGGTATGTCGGTTTTGTTTACCAATTTCACCACTTGCTGCCTGAGTTCACGGCCTGGGAGAATGTGGCCATGCCCCTTTGGATCCGGCGCGAGAGCTCTTCGCGTGCCAAGGCGCTCGCTTGTGAGCTGCTTGACCATTTGGGATTGTCGGCCCGGGTTCTCCACAAGCCCTCCGAGCTCTCGGGGGGGGAGCGCCAACGTGTGGCCATTGCCCGAGCTTTGGTGACGCGCCCAGCTTGTGTGCTGGCCGATGAGCCCACGGGGAACTTGGATCGACAAACAGCGCGCGAGGTGTTTGAGCTGATGCTGCAATGCACGAAAAGTTTGGGCACATCGTTTGTGGTGGTGACGCATGACCAAGAACTTGCCAAAGCCTGTGACCAGACCTTGTTTTTGAAGTCGGGCGTGTTGCATAAGCTCACCTGAGATGGGGGCGTTGCTTTGACACTTGTGAACCCAGTGAGCACACCGTGAGTCAAGCCCATGATCTCAAGTTGGGGTGGATTGATTCACACGCTCACCTTGATGCTTTGGAGTTCGATGGCGATCGCGACGATGTTCGCGAGCAGGCCCGGCGTGTGGGCGTGCACCATTGCATTTTGCCGGCGGTGGAGCGGGCCAATTTTTTGCGCGTGCAGTCCTTGGCTCGGCAATGGGGAGACTCGTATGCGCTGGGCATCCATCCTTTGTACACCTTGGGGGCCCAAGAGTCAGACTTGCAGGTGTTGGACCAAACCTTAACGCAAAACGCGCATGATCCGTGTTTGGTGGCACTGGGTGAAGTGGGCTTGGATGGCTTTGTGGCGGGACTGGATTGGTCTCGGCAGCTTTATTTTTATGAGCAACAACTGCTGCTGGCCAACAAGCATGCATTGCCCAAGATTTTGCATGTGCGTCGTTCCAGCGATGCTCTTTTAAAGGGGCTCAAGAGGACGGGTGGTCTTGGCGGCATTGCGCATGCGTTCAATGGCAGCTTGGTGCAGGCGCGCCATTTTGTGGAGTTGGGATTTTGTTTGGGCTTTGGAGGAGCGGTGACCTATGAGAGAGCGCTGCACTTGAGGCGACTCCTCGTGGAGCTTCCACTCACCCACATCGTGCTCGAGACCGATTCGCCCGACATCCCGCCCCAATGGTTGTATGTGAAGGCGAGCGAGCGCGCTTTGGGGGCCAAGCCTGCGCGCAACTCACCCCTTGAGTTGCCCCGCATTGCGCAGCTCGTTGCCGAGATCAAGGGTGTGAGTCTTGAGGAGTTGAGCTGGCAGAGCTGTCAAAACGTGGCTCGCGTTCTCCCTCGCTTGGTGCTGGCTGCCATTTGAAGCAAGGGCGAGGCGGTGTTTTTTGTTTTTTTAAGGAAGTGTCGTTTTGAGTCTTTCCAAATCCAATCCTGCCGCATTGAGCGCTTTGCGCTCGATGCGCAAAGCGCCTAGAGCGCATTCAACCCCGGCTTCTAAGGGGGCCACAGCCTTGCCCGACGTGAACACCTCCGAGTTTCAAGGGGTGAGGTATTTGCATTTGGGCAGCGAGTGGGTTCAAGGCTCCATGATCATCAAAGAGCCTTACCAAATTCATCTGGAGTATGTGCAGCGCATGATGGGGTGGTTGTTGTTTTTCACCAGCGACTCTTTGCCAGAGAGATCGACCATGCAGCTCGGTTTGGGCTCGGGTGCGATCACCAAGTTTTGCGCCAAAGTGCTTCACCTCAAAACCACCGCCATTGAACTCAACCCCCAGGTGGTGGCGGCTTGCCGTTTGTGGTTCAAGTTGCCTGACGACAGCGATCGACTGCAGGTGGTTTTGGCCGACGCCCAAGACGTGGTGGCGCACACGCATTGGCAAGGACAGGTCGATGCGCTGCAAGTCGATTTGTACGATGCCGAGGCAGCCGCTCCCGTGCTCGACTCGCCCGAGTTTTACCAAGGCTGCAAGAGCTTGCTCACGCTTGACGGTGTGATGAGCGTCAATTTGTTTGGTAAGAACAGCCAATTTGACCAAAGTGTTGCGGCCATTCGCAGCGGCTTTGGTGAGGGTCAGTTTTGGGCATTTCGACCCACCAAAGAGGGCAACACGGTGGTGATTGCGCAGCGCGGCGGCTTGCCTTTGAGCCGCGAGGTGCTGGCTGAACGTGCCCAGTTCATCCAGGAGAAATACGACTTGCCAGCCGACAAATGGCTCAAGGTCTTGAAGCCTCTAGACTAAGGGTAAACACTAGGTTTCTAATTATGTAACATAATTAGTCTGTTTCGCATTCCCAAACACGGGAAATCCATTAGGCTAATTTCTGAACCTTGGTTCACAATTCGCCCTTTCATTGCTTTCTTAGGAGTAAAAGACGTGAATATCAAGAGTCAGAAAGACTTTTTCTCAGGACTGATGTTCCTGATCATTGGTGGGGCATTTGCATTCGGTGCAACTTCCTACACGATTGGAACCAGCGCGCGCATGGGACCAGGGTATTTTCCCATGTTGCTGGGTGTGATCATGGCCATCTTGGGCGGGATCGTGCTTTTTTACTCATTGATTGTGGAAACGCCTGACGGTGACCCCGTCACCAAATTTGCTTGGCAACCGATTGTCTATATCTTGGGTGCCAATGTCGCTTTTGGCGTTTTGCTCGTCGGACTGCCCGCCATTGGTTTGCGTTCATCGGGCCTGTTTGCTGCCATCTACGTGTTGACCATTTTGGCCAGCAAAGCCGGCAATGAATTCAAAATCAAAGAAGTGTTGATTTTGGGAACGATTTTGTCGTTCATCAGCTATTTGGCGTTCATCGTCTTGCTCAAATTGCAAATGCCAATTTGGCCAGAATACTTCACAGGTTAAGGAGCCGAACACATGGATTTATTTTCTAACCTTGCACTGGGTTTTGGTGCGGCGGTCACCCCCTGGAACTTGATCTACGCCTTCATTGGTTGTTTGCTCGGGACATTGATTGGCGTGTTGCCTGGCATCGGACCTGTGGCCACGATCGCGATGCTGCTGCCAGCCACCTATGCTTTGCCTCCACTTTCTGCGCTGATCATGTTGGCTGGAATTTATTATGGCGCTCAATATGGCGGCTCAACCACTGCTATTTTGGTGAACTTGCCAGGCGAGGCCTCCTCGGTGGTGACCACCATCGACGGCTACCAAATGGCGCGCAAAGGCCGTGCTGGCCCAGCCCTGGCTGCCGCTGGTTTGGGCTCCTTCTTTGCGGGCTGTGTGGGCACCTTGATTTTGGCCGCCTTTGCGCCTCCCTTGACCGAACTGGCTTTTAAATTCGGTCCTGCAGAATATTTCTCGCTCATGATTTTGGGCTTGATTGGTGCTGTGGTGTTGGCTTCAGGCTCCTTGATCAAAGCCATTGCCATGATCATTTTGGGCTTGCTCATGGGCTTGATTGGCACGGACGTGAACTCTGGGGTTGCCAGGTTTAGTTTTGATGTCCCTGAACTCACCGACGGCGTGGGCTTTGTGGTGATTGCCATGGGTATTTTTGGCTATGGCGAGATCATCAGCAATTTATCCTTGCCCGATGAAGACCGTGAAGTGTTCACCTCGGGTGTGACCGGTCTCTTTCCGACCAAAGAAGACTTCAGGAACATGATTCCCGCTGTGCTGCGCGGCACAGCTTTGGGCTCCATCTTGGGTGTGCTTCCAGGCGGGGGCGCATTGCTTGCAGCCTTTGCGGCTTACACGGTAGAGAAAAAGACCAAGTTGCGTCCTGGTGAAGTGCCTTTTGGACAAGGCAACATCCGCGGTGTGGCCGCTCCCGAGTCCGCCAACAACGCGGGTGCACAAACCTCCTTCATTCCCTTGCTCACCTTGGGTATTCCACCCAACGCTGTGATGGCCTTGATGGTGGGGGCGATGACGATTCACAACATCCAACCTGGTCCCCAGGTGATGACCAGCAACCCTGAACTCTTTTGGGGATTGATTGCATCCATGTGGATTGGTAACTTGATGTTGATCATCTTGAATTTGCCCTTGATTGGGATGTGGATCAAGTTGCTCACCGTGCCTTACCGCTTTTTATTCCCCGCGATCGTGCTGTTTTGTGCCATCGGGGTTTACTCCACCAATAACAATTCGTTTGATATTTGGATGGTGGCCGCGTTTGGTTTCATTGGCTACTTGTTCATCAAGCTCGGCTGCGAGCCCCAACCCTTGCTCTTGGGCTTCATCCTGGGGCCCATGATGG
>CAISQQ010000370.1 GCA_903887655.1 uncultured Burkholderiales bacterium | reverse complement strand
CACGTCGGTTGACTCGGTGGTGAATTGGGCCAAAACGGGTTCCTTGTGGCCCATGACTTTTGGCTTGGCGTGTTGTGCAGTGGAGATGATGCACGCTGGTGCAGCGCGTTATGACATGGACCGTTTTGGTATGTTGTTTCGACCCAGTCCTCGTCAAAGCGACCTGATGATCGTGGCGGGTACGTTGTGCAACAAGATGGCACCAGCACTTCGCAAAGTTTACGATCAAATGTCAGAGCCCCGTTGGGTTTTGTCCATGGGATCTTGTGCCAACGGCGGGGGCTACTACCACTACAGCTACTCGGTGGTTCGCGGGTGCGATCGCATTGTGCCCGTTGATGTCTACGTACCTGGCTGCCCTCCGACAGCTGAGGCGCTGCTCTACGGTGTGCTGCAGCTGCAAAATAAGATTCGCCGTGAAAACACCATTGCAAGGTGACAAGCATGACCACGCTTGAAAATCCACTGACCAGAAAGCTCTCCTCATGAGTGCCTCACTTGAACGATTGAGCGCCGCCATTGGCCAAGTTTTGGGAGACAAGCTCACCCACCACCAAACTGCACTGGGCGAGGTGACCTTGACGGTATCTGCTGAGCATTATTTTGAAGTGGCTCAGATCCTCAAAGATCATCCGGATTTGTGCTTTGATCAATTGATGGATTTGTGCGGCGTTGACTACATGGACTACAAGGAGGGCGCAGAAAGTGCTTTCTCCGGCGCTCCTCGCTTCGCAGCAGTACTGCATTTGTTGTCGGTCAAGCACAACTGGCGCGTGAGGCTCAGAGTCTTTGCGCTCGATGATGAATTCCCGATTCTGCCCAGCGTCACCACGCTTTGGAGTTCAGTGAGTTGGTTTGAGCGTGAAGCTTTTGATCTGTATGGCATTGTCTTTGAAGGTCACGAAGATTTGCGTCGACTGCTCACCGATTACGGCTTTATAGGTCACCCCTTCAGAAAAGACTTCCCCGTGTCTGGTCATGTCGAGATGCGTTACGACTCGGAGCTTGCCCGTGTCATTTATCAGCCCATCACCATTGAGCCGCGAGAGATCACGCCGCGCATTGTGCGTGAAGAGCATTACGGCGGCTTGTAAGCAAAGAGCATCATGGCTGAAATTAAAAATTACACCCTCAACCTTGGACCCCAGCATCCGGCAGCGCATGGCGTTTTGCGCTTGGTCCTCGAACTCGATGGTGAGGTCGTCCAGCGCGCTGACCCGCACATCGGACTCTTGCACCGCGCCACAGAAAAACTCGCTGAAAGTAAAACCTTCATCCAGTCCTTGCCCTATATGGATCGGCTCGATTACGTCTCCATGATGTGCAACGAGCATGCCTATTGCTTGGCCATTGAAAAACTTTTGAAGCTTGAGGTGCCCGTTCGTGCGCAGTACATCCGTGTGATGTTTTCTGAAATTACACGTCTCTTGAACCACCTGTTGTGGCTGGGCTGTCACGGCTTTGATTGCGGCGCGATGAATATTTTGATTTATTGCTTTCGCGAGCGAGAAGATCTCTTTGATATGTATGAAGCTGTTTCGGGTGCACGCATGCACGCGGCCTATTTCCGCCCTGGTGGTGTTTACCGCGACTTGCCTGACAGCATGCCTCAGTATCAGGTCAGCAAAATCAAAAACGCCAAAACCATTGCGCGCATGAATGAGAATCGCCAAGGCTCGCTACTTGACTTTATTGAAGATTTCACCCGCCGTTTTCCAGGTTTGGTCGATGAGTACGAGACACTCCTCACCGATAACCGAATTTGGAAGCAGCGAACTGTGGGCATTGGTGTGGTGACGCCTGAGCGAGCAAAAAACTTGGGATTCACTGGGGCCATGTTGCGTGGCTCAGGGGTCGAGTGGGATTTGAGAAAACACCAGCCCTATGACGTCTACGACAAAATGGATTTTGATATTCCCGTTGGCGTGACAGGCGACTGTTATGACCGCTATTTGGTCCGTGTCGAAGAGATGCGCCAATCCAACCGCATCATTGAGCAGTGTGTGGCCTGGCTCAGGTCCAATCCAGGTCCTGTCATCACAGCCAATCACAAAGTGGCCCCTCCAAGCCGTGTCGGTATGAAGACCAGCATGGAAGAGTTGATCCACCACTTCAAGCTCTTTACGGAGGGCTTTCATGTGCCTGAAGGCGAGGCCTACAGCGCAGTAGAACACCCCAAAGGCGAATTTGGAATTTACTTGATCAGCGACGGAGCCAATAAGCCCTTTCGCTTAAAAATTCGCGCTCCAGGTTTTGCTCATTTGGCTGCCATGGATGAAATGGTCCGTGGTCACATGATTGCCGACACCGTTGCTGTCATTGGAACCATGGATATCGTGTTTGGAGAAATAGACCGATGATCTTGTCCACACCCCTCACGCCAGATCGTCAGCGCCAAGAGGTGCTGAGTTACACCTTGCCTGAAGCCATCTTGGCCAAGTTTGCACTGGAGGTCCAAAAGTACCCCGCTGACCAAAGCCAGTCTGCGGTCATGGCTTGTCTTACTTTGGTGCAGTTTGAGTATGGTTATGTCTCCACTGCCCACGAGTTGGAGGTGGCGCATTTCTTGGGAATGCCTGCCATTGCGGTGCATGAAGTCGCGACGTTTTACAACATGTACAACCTCTCGCCGGTAGGGCGTTTCAAGCTCAATGTTTGCACCAATTTGTCTTGCCAGCTCAAAGGCGGCGAGGACGCCTTGAACCACGTTTGCAAAAAATTGGGCGTTCAGCCCGGTGGCACCACCGCGGATGGTCTTTTTACGGTGCAACCTGCCGAGTGCTTGGGTGCTTGTGCCGATGCGCCGGTGCTGCTGGTCAATGATCGAGCCATGTGCAGTTTCATGAGTCCTGCCAAACTCGATGAGCTCATCGATGGACTGAGCCAACTCAAGGAGCCGACATGAGTTTGGAGACTTTACTCAAGCGTTTTGAGACCACCGGTCGCGAGACCTCTTTTCATGGTCGGCACATCAATCCCCAAATCATGGCGGGTTTGGATGGACAAAATTGGTCGATTGAGGATTATGAGGCACGCGGTGGCTACCAAGCTCTGAAAAAAGTCTTGGGACTTGACGGCTCGGGTGAGCCCGCCATGACCCAAGAGCAAGTGATCGCAACGGTCAAAGATTCAGTCTTGCGCGGCAGAGGCGGTGCGGGTTTCCCAACTGGCTTGAAGTGGAGCTTCATGCCAAGAACCTTCCCCATCCAAAAGTACCTGGTGTGCAATTCTGATGAGGGAGAGCCTGGGACGTTCAAAGACCGTGATATTTTGGAATTCAATCCGCACATTGTGATCGAGGGCATGGCCATTGCCGCTTACGCCATGGGTATCAATGTGGGCTACAACTACATCCATGGTGAAATATTCCAGACCTACGAGCGTTTTGAAGAAGCCTTGAGCCAAGCCCGCAGCAAAGGCTATTTGGGCCAAGGTATCTTGGGGAGCTCGTTTTCATTTCAGTTGCACGCATTCCATGGATTTGGTGCCTACATTTGTGGTGAAGAGACGGCGCTCTTGGAGTCATTGGAAGGTAAAAAAGGACAGCCTCGCTTTAAGCCCCCTTATCCCGCGAGTTATGGCCTTTATTCCAAGCCCACCAACATCAACAACACCGAGACTTACGCGGCAGTGCCATGGATCATCCGCCATGGTGCCCCAGCTTATCTGGCGGCAGGTAAACCCAACAATGGCGGCACCAAAATATTTTCTGTCAGTGGTGACGTTGAGCGCCCAGGCAATTATGAAATTCCGCTGGGCACGCCCTTTTCTAAATTGCTCGAGCTCGCCGGTGGTGTGAGCGGTGGGCGCGCTTTGAAGGCTGTGATTCCTGGTGGAAGCTCTGCACCTGTCGTGCCGGGTTCTGTCATGATGGATCTCACCATGGATTACGACTCCATCGCCAAGGCCGGCTCCATGTTGGGCTCTGGCGCGGTGATCGTGATGGATGAGCGGCGTTGCATGGTGAAATGCTTGCTGCGATTGAGCGCTTTTTACATGCACGAGTCTTGCGGGCAGTGCACACCTTGTCGTGAAGGCACGGGTTGGTTGTGGCGGGTGATTGAGCGCATCGAAAACGGTCAAGGTCATGAGGGCGATTTGGCGCTCCTTGACTCACTGACCGCCAATATTTCTGGTCGAACCATTTGTGCCTTGGGCGATGCAGCAGCAATGCCAGTGCAAGGCATGCTCAAGCATTTTCGCCATGAATTTGAGCACCATATTGTGCACAAGCGCTGTGTAGATGGTGTGAGCGTTGAACATGGATTGTGATCATGGTTGAAGTACAAATTGATAACAAAACTGTTGAGGTGATTGAAGGCAGCATGATCATGCATGCAGCTGAAGCCGCGGGCACCTATGTGCCGCACTTTTGCTATCACAAAAAACTCAGCATTGCAGCCAACTGTCGCATGTGTTTGGTCGATGTAGACAAGGCCGCCAAGCCCTTGCCCGCTTGTGCCACGCCGGTGACTCAAGGCATGATCGTGCGAACGCAGAGCAAAAAAGCGCTTCAAGCACAGAAGTCTGTGATGGAGTTTTTGCTCATCAATCACCCCCTGGATTGTCCAATTTGCGACCAAGGCGGGGAGTGCCAGTTGCAAGATTTGTCCGTTGGGTATGGAGACTCTGCCTCGCGCTACCAAGAAGAAAAACGCGTGGTGTTTCATAAAGAAGCCGGCCCCTTGATCAGCATGCAAGAGATGAGCCGTTGCATTCAATGCACAAGGTGTGTTCGATTTGGCGAAGAGGTCGCAGGTCTCAAGGAGTTGGGCTTTACACACCGCGGTGAACACGCTGAAATTGAAAGCTTTGTCGGGCTGTCCGTGGACTCTGAGCTCTCGGGCAACATGATTGACATCTGTCCCGTTGGCGCGTTGACCAGCAAGCCCTTTCGCTTTCAGGCTCGCACCTGGGAGCTTGGGCGGCGCAAATCGGTGAGCCCACACGACTCCACCGGCACGAATTTAATCATGCAAGTCAAAAACCACAAGGTTTTGCGAGTGGTGCCCCTGGAAAACGAAGCGATCAATGAATGCTGGATAGCGGATCGAGACCGTTTTTCCTATGAAGCTTTGAGCTCAAGTGATCGACTCACCACCCCCATGATCAAGCAAGCCGGCGTTTGGCACGAAGTCGACTGGAACACGGCCTTGAATTTTGTGGTCGATGCCCTCAAGGACATTGCCAAGCAATCAGGCGCCAAGTCCATTGGTGCGTTGATGTCTCCCCACAACACCACCGAGGAGTTGTTCCTGGGTGCTCGGTTGTTGCGCGCCATGGGCAGTGACAACGTGGATGCCAGGCTCAGACAGGCGG
The DNA here is from genome assembly GCA_903887655.1 of uncultured Burkholderiales bacterium. Classification (GTDB taxonomy): domain Bacteria; phylum Pseudomonadota; class Gammaproteobacteria; order Burkholderiales; family Burkholderiaceae_C; genus Limnohabitans. Next base: position 52 of record CAISQQ010000370.1, on the reverse strand, counting down.
ACTTTCGCCATGCAGAGCGAGTCCATTGGCTCGGTAGCACCATTGAAGAGCT
>CAISQQ010000369.1 GCA_903887655.1 uncultured Burkholderiales bacterium | reverse complement strand
CCCCCCCCGCCCTCAGTCTACGGATTGAAGACCCAAAACCCAAGAGACCAACCTGTGCCAGACGCTTGGAGAATGGTGCGGGGCAGTCCTCAATCGGTGTACCACGCCCGCCATGAAGGAAAGCGTCGCATTTTTATGTCTCCATTTGTCTTCTTTCCCCCTTCTGGCCCATCAGATCGTCCCCGTTTGATGCAAAATATGAACCTATGAATGAGCGAGTGATTCCTTTGGTTGACGAGCGCACGCGCGCCAAGCCAGTGCGCGTGCTGCGTGCTGATGAGCCCTGGCCTCCTCATGGAGACAGCGTGCTGGACTTGCTCGCGCGCCCCTTGAAGGACTTGCGCATTTCGGTCACCGATCGATGCAATTTTCGCTGCAGCTACTGCATGCCCAAAGAAGTCTTTAACGCGCAATACACCTACTTGCCGCAAAAAGCTTTGCTCAGTTTTGAAGAGATCACCCGACTGGCCAGTATCTTTGTGGCACTGGGGACCGAGAAAATTCGACTCACCGGTGGCGAGCCCTTGCTGAGAAAAAATTTGGAGCGCTTGGTCGAGCAACTCTCAACGCTCAAGACCCCCGGTGGTCAGTCCATTGACTTGACCCTCACCACCAATGGCTCCTTGTTGGCGAAAAAAGCCGCCCTCCTCAAAGCCGCAGGCCTCAATCGCATCACAGTGAGCCTTGACGCCTTGGATGACCGGGTCTTCAAGGCCATGAACGATGTGGACTTTCCCGTGCAAGACGTGCTCGATGGCATTGAAGCCGCCAAGACCGCGGGCTTGGGGCTTGATGAGCGCGGGCACTTCAGCGGCATCAAGATCAACATGGTGGTCAAAAAAGGCACCAATGAGCAAGAAATCTTGCCCATGGCTCGTTTTTTCTTGGGCCAAGGGCTCACGCTTCGTTTGATCGAGTACATGGATGTGGGCAGCACCAACGGCTGGCGCATGCAAGAGGTGATGCCGTCGAGCGACGTTTTGGCACTGCTCCAAACCGAGTTTGATTTGGTGCCCTTGCCCACCGCACAGCGCGGTGAAACGGCCAAGCGCTATGGCTTTGTGAATTCGTCTGGGCAAGCTGAGCCCACCAGGGGCGAGGTCGGCCTCATCAGCAGCGTGACCCAGGCCTTCTGTGCCGATTGCTCGCGCGCGCGTTTGTCCACCGAGGGACTGCTTTACCTGTGCCTCTTTGCCACGCAGGGCCATGACTTGAAGTCGTTGATCCAGTCCAACGCCAGCGCAGCAGAGGTCGCTCAAAGCGTGGCCCAGTTGTGGCGTGAGCGCAGTGACCGCTACTCCTTGCTGAGGGCTCAGGACTTGAGTCGGGGTGCAGACCCTGAGACACCCACCCCAGGTAAAAAGCGCGTGGAGATGAGCTACATCGGCGGCTGAAAAGCCCACCCCTTGCCAAGACGGCTGCCTTCCTGAACCCAGGGCGCGATCGCCCACCCACTGGCATCCATGGGGCTCGATCTTGGTGTTGGTGTTCAGGTCGGTGCTGAATTGAAGAGTATCCTCTCCCGCATGAATTCACCTTGGTGTTGACCCCTGCATGGAGCCTGATGCTCCCCTCTTTTGCCTCTCTAACCCGCTGGCCCTCGATCTCTTGACCTCTGTCGCGCTTGACCATGCCCTTGAACCCACTTTTCCCCCACGCCCAAAGCATTACCGCGGTGGTGCTCGCTGGCGGGCAAGGCACTCGCATGGGGGGGGTGGACAAGGGCTTGCAACACTTTCAAGGCCAAGCCATGGCGCACCGCGCTCTTGTTCGAGTGGCGCCCTGGGTGGGGACGGTCGCGGTCAACGCCAATCGAAACGAAACCGCTTATCAGGCATTTTGTGATGCGGTTTGGCCAGACCCCGATTTGAGCGCTTGGGGCCTCTCGGGAGATGAAGTTTCTGCGGGCCCTTTGGCTGGTTTTTTGACCGCACTGCAGCACGTGCAGACCCCTTACTTGCTCACCGTGCCGTGTGATTGTCCTTTTTTCCCCCTGGACTTGGTGCTGCGACTGTCTCAAGCAATGGGCCAAAGCGGTGCGGACTTGGTGATGCCTCGCGCTGCCCAGGGACATGAAGACCGCCAGCGACTGGCCGCTCAGCCGGTGTTTGCCCTCATGCGTGTGCAAGTCCTCCAGAGCCTGGAGATCTTCATGGCCCAAGGCGGCAGAAAAGTCTTGGACTGGAGCCTGAGCCAGAATCACGCCTTTGTGGACTTTGACCAAGCCCATGACGACGTGCACGCCTTTAGCAACATCAACACCTGGAGCGAGCTCATCCACTGGAACACCGCTTCACCACCTGCCCCCCGAAGTCCTAGTCTTCAGTGCACCCCAAGCACTTGATCCATTTTGAACGCTGACTGAATCTGAGCATGAATCCACCCCAACCCGCACCGCCCGTCTTGCCCGATCTTGCCCACCCGCAGCAGGGCTTAGCGCCGCGTGCCTTGAGCGTTGGCGAGGCCCAGGCCTTGCTTGGGCAGTGGTGCGGTCAACGTGCACATGAGCTATTGAAGCGCGAGGGCGCCACTGAGAACGTGGCCTTGGAGAAGAGTTTTGGTCGCACGTTGTGTCAAGACATCTTCTCGCCCATGGATGTGCCCGCCCACACCAACTCGGCCATGGACGGCTACGCCTACCGCTGGGAGGAGATGGCGCCCAACGAGAGCCGACGTACCCTAAAGGTTGTGCACACGGTGCTGGCTGGACAAGCCTGGGGCGGTCAGGTGGGGCCTGACGAGTGCGTGAAGATCATGACTGGCGGTGTGATGCCGGGTGGCTGCGACACGGTGGCTCCCTTGGAGCGGGTGCGCGAGATGGGCGCTGACAGCGGCCTAGTCCAGATCGAGCTGGAGGCCCGGCTCTTTCAAGCGGGGGACAACCAGCGCCTCAAAGGCGAAGACTTGCAAGCGGGTGGCTTGGCCCTGGCCCAAGGCGCCACCTTGCACGCCGCTGCCATGGGCCTGCTCGCGAGTTTGGGGCTGAGTCATGTGCGCGTTTGGCGAGCCTTGAAGGTGGCCATCTTCTCCACCGGCAGTGAGGTCTTGGCCTTAGGTGCGCCATTCAAGAGCGGTCACGTCTATGACGCCAATCGACTCAGCCTCACAGGGCTTTTGCAAGGCCTGGGGCTCGAGATTGTGGACCTCGGGGTGGTGAGAGACGACCCCCAAGCCCTCAAGGAGACCTTCATCAAGGCACAAAACCTGGCCGACGTGGTGATCACCTCGGGTGGGGTGAGCATGGGAGAGGCCGACCACACCAAAGACACCCTGAAAGCCCTGGGCGAGGTGGTGTTTTGGCACATTGCCATGCGCCCGGGTCGGCCCTTTGCGCTGGGCCAAATCGGCCAGTGCATGCTCTTTGCACTGCCGGGCAACCCCGTGGCCATGATCGTGACCTTCTTGGCCCTGGTGAGGCCGGCCCTTCTCCAACTCTCGGGCAAAACCCCCGAGGAGCCCGCGTTCTTGTGGGCCCAAAGCGGAGAGCACCTGCGCAAAAAACCCGGTCGCACCGAGTACCAACGCGGGCAAACCCACGTGAACGAGACGGGTGAGTTGTGCGTGAGACTGACAGGCAATCAAGGCTCGGGGATTTTGAGCTCTTTGGTCCAGGGCGACTGCTTGATCGTGCTCGGTCACGATCAAGGGGACGTTGAGCCCGGTGACAGCGTCAAAATCTGGCCATTGAAAGGCTTGATCTGAGCGTTCAACGCGAAAAGCTCGCCTTCATGTTTGCTCGACAAACCCCTGAGCGAGTGTGCGGTTGGCCTAAGCGCGCAGGGCTTGCTCCACCCCTTGGTTGGCGAGCTGATCAGCGCGCTCATTGCCCTCGTCGCCCGAGTGGCCCTTGACCCAGTGCCAGTGCACGCGGTGGCCGCTGGCATGAACGAGGGCGTCGAGCTCTCTCCACAGATCCTCATTTTTAACCGCCTGCTTGGAGGCGGTCTTCCAGCCTTTGAGCTTCCAAGCATGAATCCACTGGGTGATGCCTTGGCGCACGTATTGGCTGTCTAAAAAAAGGTTGACCTCGCACTGGCTCTTTAATGCCTTCAAGGCCTGAATCACCGCCATCAATTCCATGCGGTTGTTGGTGGTGAGTTTTTCACCGCCAAAGAGCTCCTTTTGTTGTCCTCCAAAGCGCAGCAACGCGCCCCAACCGCCTGGACCTGGGTTGCCCTTGCAAGCGCCATCGGTGTAGACCACGACGCTTTTCAGGGTGTTGCTGTCTGGCGTTTCAATCGCACTCATTTCACTCATCTGACCCCACCTTTGTTTTGGAACTCAATCAACTTTTACGCCATCGCCTTTATCTTGCACCCAACACCCTCACCCTCACCCTAAAACCGGCGACCCAGTCACCCCTCGAGGTGGGTGTGGCGGGTTTGGCTGTGCTGTGACAGCGCGCTCGGACGAGCCGCCAAACCCGGGGCTGGACTGAGGGTCTTCCACTTCGCACCCAGGACGCGCATGCCCTTGACCCGCTTGACCGCCACCACGTAATAGGCCGAGCCCAAGATGGGCCACCATCGGTCGCCGGCCAACTCCATCCAGCCAAATTTGTCCAACCAGGACTGCGATTTAAAGGCGGGCTTGTAAAGACCAAAACCACCCAACTCAATCTCAAAGCCCAGCAGCCTCAACCAATCCTTCAGTCGTCCCATTCCGATCATCTCACCCGCGAGGGGTACAAACTCGGTGTGCGCCCCCAAGCGGCGGTAAAACGCCTCACGTTGCTGCTTGAAGCCCCAAAGCGACATGGGATTAAAGCCCGTGATCACCACACGCCCCTCGGGCACCAACACACGCTCGACCTCGCGCAGTGTCTCATGCGGGTGTTCGTGCATCTCCAAGGTGTGGGGCAAGAGGACCAAATCTAAACTTTGCTCGGTAAAGGGCAAGGCTCTGAAATCCGTGACAAAATCCACCCTGCATGACATTGGCTGGTCCAGGCCCAGCCAGCGGTGGGGCATGCGGTTGGTTTGAAGACCGTCCAAGTCGTCCAAACCGAGCTGCACGGCATGAAAGCCAAACAAATCGGCCACGACCCGCTCCATCTGGGCTTGTTCCCAATGGAGCATGTATTGCCCCAACGGGCTTGAGATCCATTCACGCAAGCCCGTGGGCTTTAAAATTGAACTGTTCATGAAATTACTCGCACTGCCAGCCTTCTCGGACAATTACTTTTGGCTTTGGCACAACGGCCAAGATGCCGTGGTGGTCGATCCCGGAGACTCCAAACCCGTTGCTGAGGCCCTGACACGCTTGGGACTCAAGCTCAAGCACATTGTAGTGACTCATCACCACCCAGACCACGTGGGTGGGATTGAAGCGCTGGTGAATGAAACCCAAGCCTTGGTGCACGGCCCAGAGCACCCCGGCGTGCCCAAGCCGTGCGACACCGTGCAAGGCGGCGATGAGCTTCATGTGCTCGGTCAAACCTTGAGGGTCTTGGCCGTTCCAGGGCACACCAAGAGCCACTTGGCCTATTTTGCGCCGAGCTCGCCAGAGCAGACCGAGCCCGTGCTCTTTTGCGGGGACACCTTGTTTTCTGCTGGCTGCGGCAGACTCTTTGAAGGCACACCCCAAGAGATGCTCGCCTCCTTAAAAACCTTGGCCCAGTTGCCCAGCAACACACTGGTGTGCTGTGCGCACGAGTACACCCTCTCCAACCTCAAATTTGCCCGCCATGTGGAGCCCGGCAATCGTGCGAGTGAGCGTTACTTGGCCCACTGCCAAGCGTTGAGGGCGCAATCCTTGCCCACGTTGCCCAGCACCGTGGGGCTCGAGCTCGCGATCAATCCCTTTTTAAGAACCCAAGAGCCTGAAGTGGTGGCGTCGGTCATGGCCCATGGCCCAGGGGGACACTCGACTAGGGCCAGCGCAAACGTGGGGGAAGTCGAGGTCTTTGCGGCCCTGCGCGAATGGAAGAACACATTTTGAAATTCCACCCCTTGAACGCCCTCTGCAGCAAAATCCTCGCCTCTTTAGGGATGGTGATGGCGCTGACTCTCAGCGCGTGCAGCACCGTGCCGCTCTACAACGATCAAGCACCAACGAGCGGCACGAGTTCCAACACCAACCCAACCCTCACGTCACCCAACGCCAAGACCGCAACCGATGCGAGCGCACGCAAAAGCCCCAGCCCCCCCGTGGCCGCCTCGCCCAATGCCTCGAGAGCGACGAGCCCTGCACTCTCCCCTTTAAGTCAAACCGACTTGGTGAGCCCCCAAGTCACCCATTTGAACTTGCCTGCCGATTTATGGGAACGCATTCGTCGCGGCTTTGCCATGCCCGCTTTGGAATCGGACTTGGTGCTTGAGCGACAACAGTGGTACGCCGCCAGACCAGACTACCTCACCCGAGCCACCGAGCGGTCGAACAAATACCTTTACTACATTGTGCAAGCGCTCGAAGAGCGCAAGATGCCCACCGAGCTCGCTTTGCTGCCCTTGGTCGAGAGCGCTTTCAACCCCCAAGCGGTATCGTCGGCCAAGGCCTCCGGGATGTGGCAGTTCATGCCCAAAACGGGTAAAAATTTCGCTTTGCAACAAAACGCCTTTCGAGACGACCGCCGTGACGTGATGGCCTCCACCCAGGCGGCACTGGACTATTTGCAAAAACTCCATGGCCAATTTGGCGACTGGCACTTGGCACTGGCAGCCTACAACTGGGGCGAGGGCAATGTGGCTCGTGCCATTGCCAAAAACCAACGCCTGGGCCAAAGCGCGGGTTACTTGGACTTGAACATGCCCATGGAGACGCGCATGTACGTCCCCAAACTGCAAGCCCTGGTCAACATCGTCGCGCGCCCGCAGGTGTTTGGCGTCACCTTGAGCGAGGCGCCCAATCACCCGTATTTTCAAAGTGTGCCGCTCACCCGCGACATCGACGTGAGTTTGGCGGCCAAGTTGGCCGAGGTCGCCTTGGAAGACTTCAAAGCGCTCAACCCTTCCGCCTCCAGGCCCGTGCTGCTCGCTGCGGGCACTCCGCAGATCTTGCTGCCTTGGGACAATGCCGAGGTGTTTCAAAAGAATTTCGAGGCTTACAGCGGCACACGCTTGGCGAGTTGGACCGCTTGGATAGCGCCCACCACCCTCAAAGTCGCCGATGCCGCCAAACGCATCGGCATGTCTGAAGGCGAGCTGCGTGCATTGAATGCCATTCCCCCCAAGATGCTCATCAAAGCCGGCTCAGCCCTCTTGGTCCCAAGAGGTCTGAAGAAAGAAGAAGACGTCACGCAAAAAGTGGCTGATCAAGGCCAACTCGAACTCGCCCCTGAAATCATCACCAAGCGCGTGAGCTTTAAGGTGAGCAAAAAAGACAGTTGGGCTTCTCTCAGTAAGCGCTACAAAGTCTCCATGGAGCAACTCGCCGCCTTGAACCATTTGTCCCCCCATGACAAATTAAAACCCGGCCAGACCTTGAGTGTTGAGGTGAGCGTCAAAGCGGTGAGATCGGGGCCTGCCAAAAGCCACAAGTCCACCGAGCGCACAAGAAAGGCTTGAAGAAATAAATCCAGGCGGTGGCGGTGGCTCTGTTACGCTGGTGGTGCTCAACGCACCCTAGGGCGTTGACTTGCGATCCACCATGGCATGCGCGATGGTGCCCAAGTCCACATACTCGAGCTCGCTGCCCAAAGGCACTCCCCGAGCCAAGCGGGTGACCTCGATGCCCCTTTTCTTGAAGGCCTGGGACAGCACATGCGCCGTGGCCTCGCCCTCGGCGGTGAAATTGGTGGCCAAGATCACCTCCTTCACCACGCCATCTTGCTCCACACGCTCAAAAAGACGCTTGACCCCCACGTCTTGAGGACCGATCCCATTCAACGGACTCAGTGCCCCCATCAGCACAAAATAAAGCCCTTTGTAGGACTGGGTGCGCTCAATGGCGGTTTGGTCCGCAGGCGTCTCGACCACACACAAGCGTGAAGCGTCACGACTCGGATCAAGACAGGTTTCACACAAGGAGGCGGAGGTGAAAGCGTAGCAGCGCACACAATGCTGCACCGACTGAGCGGCATGGGCAAGGGCTTGGGAGAGCAGTTGTGCGCCAGCGCGGTCGTGCTGCATCAAGTGATGCGCCATTCGAGAGGCGGATTTTTCACCCACCCCAGGCAGTCGCCTCAAAGCCACAATGAGGGCGTCCAAAGCGTGCAATGAGGTCATGGGTGAGGTCGGTGTTCTAAATAGGGGTTGGGCGCGCTGCCAAGGCCTGGAAAGCCAAGCCCAGGCGCTCCTAGCAGGAGATCAAAAGGGCAACTTCATGCCACCGGGCAAGCCCGCGGTCAGTTTGCCCATTTTGGCCTCTGAGGTGTCTTCGGCTTTTTTGGCCGCATCGTTAAAGGCAATCATGACCAAGTCCTCCAGCATCTCGGCGTCGTCCTTCATCAATGAGGGATCGATCACCACGCTTTTGACCACGTGCTTGCAAGTCATGGTGATTTTGACCAGGCCGTTGCCCGCCTCGCCCGTAACTTCCACGTTGGCCAATTCGTCTTGGGCTTTCTTTAAATTCTCTTGCATGGCTTGGGCTTGTTTCATCAAACCGGCCAGTTGTCCTTTGTTGAACATGGGTG
>CAISQQ010000368.1 GCA_903887655.1 uncultured Burkholderiales bacterium | reverse complement strand
CTCTCTGAAGCCACCGCTTACGCCATCAAAATCGACGTTGCTGAAGAGCTCACTCGCCTCAATGCCCATTTGGATGAGATCAAGCAGTGCCTGACCCTCACGCACGCACAAGCAGGAGTTGGCAAGCGGCTGGATTTTTTAATCCAAGAGCTTCACAGGGAATCCAACACCTTGGGCTCGAAGTCCACGGCACTTGAACTCTCCAACATCTCGATTGAGATGAAAGTCTTGATTGAGCAAATGAGAGAGCAAGTTCAAAACCTGGAATGATGGCTGGCTTCAATTCGCTCCGTTGAGGTCTTCATAGACCACGACCCGTGGCACCTATTGGTCTTGGCCAGCGTCATCGGCTGAAGAAAATCCAACAATCTTCATGCTTTTGTATTACAATGGTGACCCACTGAAATCCCTTTGCCCACCATGACTCACTATCCTGGCAATTTGTTTGTTGTTGCTGCGCCTTCAGGTGCTGGAAAGTCCAGCCTGGTCAAGGCCTTGATGCAGCTCGACTCCAGAGTGCAGCCGTCGATCTCCCACACCACACGCGAGCCCAGGGGCCAAGAAAAGCACGGGCGCGAATACTTCTTTGTCTCCGCACAGGACTTTCAAAGCCTGATTGAAGAAAATGCCTTTTTGGAGTGGGCCAGTGTTCACGATCACCTTTATGGCACCTCTAAAAAAACCATTCAAGAGCGCATTGCACAAGGCGGTGACGTCATCCTTGAAATCGACTTCCAAGGTGCGGTGCAGATCAAAAAACTCTTTGATAACGCTGTGTTGATCTTCATCTTGCCCCCCAGCCTTGAAGAGCTCAAAGCACGCCTAGAGCGGCGAGGTGAGGACACGGCCGCCGTCATTGAGGTGAGGCTTCAAAATGCTGAAAAAGAGATGAAACAGTCAAAAGCCTTCGATTTCGTTATAATCAATGAAATGTTTGAGACGGCTTTGTTCGATCTAAAAACGATTGTTCACTCACAGCGTCTTAAATTCGAAGCTCAAAGACGGGCTCGATCTGATATTTTCAGTGCGCTTCAAATCCCTTAAAACGGCGCTTTTGGTTGCAAATCAACCCTATTCACCTTCTGGAAACCGACACCATGGCACGCATCACCGTTGAAGATTGTTTGACTCAAATCCCCAACCGTTTTCAGTTGGTTTTGGCTGCCACCTACCGTGCTCGCATGCTCAGCCAAGGCCACACGGCCAAGGTCGAGAGCAAAAATAAGCCTTGTGTCACGGCTTTGAGAGAGATTGCCGACGGCAAAATCGGCATTGAAATGCTCAAAAAAGTACCCGGCTAAAGACTCACTTCGTTCGCCATCATTTTGACACCCTTGGCTGCACCTGCTGTCGGTGTTGCCCATTCGCTGAAAACCCCTGCCCTCAATGCACCATGTGCACCTTTATTTAGACAAGGTGTACAGTAGAGGGCATGAGTGCTGTTGTTAAGCCCGTTTTAGCCCCTTCCAGTGCTGCTGCCGTTAATGCGGCGGCGGCCAGCTTTTTGGCGCTCACTCAAAAACTCGATTACCTGAGCCCTGAGCAAGTGGATCTGGTGCGCAAAGCTTACCGCTTCGCTGACCAGGCCCATTTGGGGCAAAAAAGGAACAGTGGTGAGCCCTACATCACCCACCCCATTGCAGTGGCCATGCAATGCGCCGAGTGGCGACTCGACACCCAGGCATTGATGGCCGCTTTGCTGCACGACGCCATGGAAGATTGTGGCGTGAGCAAGCTCGATTTGGTCGAACGCTTTGGTCTGCCTGTGGCCGAATTGGTGGATGGCTTGACCAAGCTGGACAAGCTCCAATTCAACACCCGGGAAGAAGGCCAGGCAGAATCGTTTCGCAAAATGCTCTTGGCCATGGCCCGCGACGTTCGGGTGATTTTGATCAAACTGGCCGACCGCAGTCACAATATGCGCACCATGGCGGACATGCCTCGCTCCAAATGGGCCAGGATCTCGAGTGAGACGCTGGAGATTTACGCGCCCATTGCCAACCGACTGGGACTCAACCAAACTTACCGCGAGTTGCAAGATTTGGCGTTTCGCTACCTGATGCCTTGGCGCCATCAAGTGCTGCTCAAAGCTGTCACCCGTTCTCGCAACCGACGCAAGGATTTGATGAAAAAAGTCCAAGCCGAGGTCGAACTGGCGTTTCAAAAACAAGATTTGAAACTCAAGATTTTTGGTCGAGAGAAAACGCTTTACTCGATCTACAAAAAGATGACCACCAAGCATCTGAGTTTTGCCCAAGTCACCGATATTTACGGCATGCGACTGATCTTGCCCAGTGTCATCGATTGCTACACCGCCTTGGGAATTTTGCACCAGCACTACAAACCCGTACCCGGTAAATTCAAAGACCATATCGCCATTGCCAAGCTCAACGGCTACCAATCCTTGCACACCACCTTGGTGGGGCCCTCAGGGATCAATATAGAGTTTCAAATGCGCACCGAGCCCATGCATGTGGTGGCCGAGAAAGGCGTTGCTGCGCACTGGATGTACAAAGCGCAGGAGCCTCAAAGCGAGATGGCGAAACGCTTGGGCACCCAGTGGCTGCAGTCGCTGCTGGACATCCAAAATGAGACCCATGACGCCGCCGAGTTTTGGGACCATGTCAAGGTCGATCTTTTCCCCGACGCGGTCTATGTCTTCACGCCCAAGAGTCGAATCATGGCGCTCCCAAGAGGGGCCACTGTGCTGGACTTTGCTTACGCTGTGCACAGCAACATTGGAGACCACGCCAATGGTGCTCGCATCAATGGAGAGTTGGTGCCCCTGCGCACGGAGCTTAAAAATGGAGACGTGATTGAGATTGTCACCTCACCAACTCCCCACCCCAATCCATCCTGGCTGAGCATTGTGCGCACTGGGCGAGCTCGCTCCAAAATTCGTCATTTCCTCAAAACCATGGCGCAAACCGAGTCCTTGGAACTTGGCGACAAACTGCTTGCACAAGCACTGCGAGCTGAGGGCATTGAAGCCACCCCTGGAGCAGAGCCAGAATTTCAACTCCTATGGGAAAAAGTGTTTCGCTTCACGGGCAGCAAATCACGCGAGGAGTTGCTCATCGACATTGGTTTAGGCCGGCGCGTTGCCAGCATCGTTGCCAAACGCATCATGGGGCTCTTGAGCGATCTGGGCTACAAGCCCAACACCTTGCTCATCAGCCAAGAGCGCTTTGCCTCTAGCGATGCCTTGACCCAAGGGGGTGTGGTGATTGATGGCAGTGAAAACGCGTCTGTCCAATACGCCTTGTGCTGCCACCCCTTGCCTGCAGACCCCATCTTTGGCTACTTGGGTCATGGTGAAGGGTTGGTGATTCACCACGAGCAGTGCAACCATGCTCAAAAACTTCGCCACAAAGACAGCGAGCGCTTCATTGATGTGGAATGGTCCGATGAGCCGGTGAGATTATTTGAAGCACCGCTCATGGTGACGGTCACCAACGGCCCAGGCGTCTTGGCCAAAGTGGCCACGGCCATCTCACAAGAGGAAGCCGATATCACTCAGGTGAACATGGACACGGAAGTCAACAACGCCGAAGCCATCGACCTGCGCTTCATGGTGGCGGTGAGGGACAAAAGCCATCTCGACAGCGTGCTCAAATCCCTGTCTCGCACGTCTTGCGTGATTCAAGCCCAGCGTGTGATGTCCACCAAAAGCGTCAACGCCGATTAAGACGACTTGGGTGTTGGGCTCGGGTATTGAACATCCAAGATCTCGATCTCTTGCACGCCTTGGGGGGTTTTGAGCAGGACCACGTCGCCCGCGCGCGATTTGAGCAAGGCGCGAGCAATCGGGGAGACCCAAGTGACCTCATGCTTTAAGCTATCGGCCTCATCCACCCCCAAAATGGTCACGGTTTTTTGAGTGCTGTCCTCGGTCACAAAAGTGACGGTTGCGCCAAAAAAAACGCTCTCTCCCCCATGGTGTGCGCTCGGATCGGTGACCACTGCAATTTCTAAGCGCTGGGTTAAAAACCGGATTCTTCGGTCTATTTCTCTTAGCCGACGCTTGCCATAAATATAGTCCCCGTTCTCGGAGCGATCGCCATTGCTCGCTGCCCAGTGCACGATGTCGACCACTTTGGGGCGCTCCACATCGATCAATTCAAAAAGCTCAGCACGCAGCCTGTCGTAGCCGCCCGGGGTGATGTAGTTTTTCACCACGCCTTCACTCACCACGACCGGCGCTGACTCCTCGTCGTCGTGTTGTACCTGATGATGGGTTCGCGGCTTCAAAGTGCTAGGGGCTTGGATTTAAAGAGGGTAAAGGGTCGACATTGGGCCGCTTTGAGCTCCCAATTCGGCTCTTCATCCTGGCTCTTCAACCCTCAACGGTTGACGCCAGTATGCACCAAGGCTCGGACAGAACCCTGGCTCAAAAGCAGAAAAATTCAATCGCTTTAAAAGCGCGAGGGCAGATGTTGAGAGATCGAGTCTCGAGAGGGAGCCCAAATTCTCTGACCCAACAAAAAAGCCTTGAGGTCATTCAAGGCTTGGAGATATCAATGGTGCGGCTGGCAGGATTCGAACCCACGACCCCTTGGTTCGTAGCCAAGTACTCTATCCAACTGAGCTACAGCCGCACAGCAGTGTATTGTAACACTTTTTGCACCCTAGACACAATAGAACAACAATTGTG
>CAISQQ010000367.1 GCA_903887655.1 uncultured Burkholderiales bacterium | reverse complement strand
TTAAAAAGAATACGGCCCGCGCTGGGGGCTAAAAATTTGGTGAGCAGGTTAAAAAACGTGGTTTTGCCCGCCCCATTGGGTCCAATGATGGCGTGGATGTGACCGCGTTGCACCTGCAAAGACACCCGATTGACCGCGACAAAGCCTTTGAAGTCTTTTTGCAGATCTCGCGTTTCAAGAATGATCGAAGGGGTCATGAGGTCGAGAGAGTGGGCCGTGGAAATTAGCTTAACACGAGGGCCCATCGCGAATGTTTGTTTTGTTGATTTTTGCCACCATTTGAGGGTTTGTCCTAGGTGTTTTTGAATCCGATTTTTTGTGTTGAAACAAGCCGCATAACCCCCAACGCCTCAAGGTCGAAAGAGGGTGCTTCGTGGGTCAGGTCTTCACAGCGATAGAATGCGCCCATTGTGAGGAGCCCAGGCTCTTCGAAGTGCTTATTCTTTATAAGGGATCGATCGATGGATTCAAACCGACCAAATCTTCAAAATCGTTGGAGCATGGGGCGTTGTGCCTGGGTGCTGATGGTTGCATGTTGGTGTTCATGGACTCAGGCTCAAGCGCCGCTTCAGTCGGTCAAAATGATCGTGCCCTTTACACCCGGCACGGGCATGGACACCATTGCCCGCGCCATTTCTCCCAAGCTCGGTGAGCGTTTGGGTGTTCCTATCGTGGTCCAAAATTCACCCGGTGCCAGCGGCAACATTGGCGCGGACATGGTGGCCAAGGCCCCCGCCGACGGCTCGACCATTTTGATGGGGGCCAACACCATGCTCATCGCACAGCAGTTGTACAAAAATGTGCCTTTCAATCCCGTCAAAGATTTTGCGCCGGTGTCCATGACCGCCTGGGGCACCTTGATGCTGGTCACCAACCCCAAAAGCGGGATCAAATCCGTGCAGGATTTGATTCACATGGCACAGTCCAAGCCCGGCGCTGTGAATTTTGGCTCGCCCGGTGTTGGCACGCCACACCACATGGCGATGGAGCTCTTGAAGCTGGAGACCAAACTCGACCTCTTGCACGTTCCCTACAAAGGCTCTGCGGGTTACACCAACGATTTGCTCTCGGGTGAATTGATGGTGGGTTTCTTGCCGGTCCATGTGGCCCAAGGCTTTGTGAATTCGGGCAAATTGTTGGCGTTGGCCGTGGGCAGCCCCAAGCGCCACCCTGTGGCCCCCAACGTTGCCACCTTTGTTGAGTTGGGCTACAAGGGCATTGATGTTGAGATGTGGTACGCCTTGTTTTATCCTGCCAAGACGCCCAAGGACATGGTTGATCGTTTGAGCAAAGAGACTGCGGCAGTGCTGAAGATGCCTGAGATTCGCGACTTGCTCAGCAAAGCTGGGTTGGATGCCGAGAGCTCAACACCCGAGGAGTTGACCCAAATTGTGGCCAAGGATTATCCGCGTTGGGGACGGGTGATCAAGATGCGTGGCATTGAGGCCGATTGAGCTCAGTGCGTTGAGCGCAGGACTTCTTAACCTCATGACCTGCTGAATTTGGACCCAACTGGATTTGAAGCTTGAATTCATGTTGGGGTCGTTTTTTGTTGAACCCAACGTTGAGCCAGACCTGGATGACCAAACCCCTGCCCTTGAACGCGCAGCAGCTCCAAGCCTTGAGAGCCAAGGTGCCCGCGTGGCACATCGATGATCAGGGTCGTTCGATGAGACGAGTTTTTGAGTTCAAGGATTTCGACCAAGCCTTTGCTTTCATGACCCAAGTGGCCCGTTTGGCTCAGCAGCAAGATCACCATCCCCACTGGACCAATGTCTATGCCACGGTTGAGGTGGTGTTGAGCACCCATGAGGTGGGAGCGCTGACCTTGAGAGATCAAGCCTTGGCCTTGGGTATGGATCAAGTTTGGGGCCCATTCAACCCCTAGACACGCACAGTGTAGGAGCGCACGCCATGAGTTCGATGAAACAGCAACTCGCCCAAGGTCTCAGCCACGAGGACTTGATTGCACGCTCCTTGGGTCTGGCGCAGTCCCCGCTGGCTCAATCGGTGTTCTTAAAGCTCTACACCGAAGACGCCTTGGCGCAGGCCCGAGCCCTTGACCAACGCGCGCTGGATGAGCCCTTGTCCGCTATCGCACAGCCCCTCTTGGGCTTGCCTGTCAGCATCAAAGACCTCTACGATGTGCAAGGTGAATGCACGAGTGCGGGCAGTCTGGTGCTGCAAGGCTCCCCCGTGGCCCCACAAGATGCACCCGCCGTGCAAGCCTTGAAGGCGAGCGGCGCGATAGTCTTGGGTCGCACCAACATGACTGAGTTGGCCTTCTCGGGGATTGGAATCAATCCCCACCACGGCACGCCGGTCAATCCTTGCGACCCTCAAACGCCCAGAATTCCAGGTGGCTCGAGCAGTGGTGCGGCGGTTTCGGTGGCATTGGGTATTTGCCACGCCGCGCTGGGCTCGGACACGGGTGGCTCGATTCGAATACCGGCTGCACTTTGTGGTCTGGTGGGATTTAAAAACACACAAAGCCGGGTAAGTATCCGAGGCACCGTGCCCCTGTCTCCCGCCATGGACACGGTGTGCGCCATCACCAACAGTGTGCAAGACGCCATCGAGCTCGACCAGGTGCTGTCGGGCCAAGCCTTGAGCGTCGAAAAAAGAGACCTCAAAGGGCTCCAATTCCTGTTGCCCCACAGTGTGGTCTTGGATGATGTGGACGACTGCGTTGCCCGTGCTTTGGAGCGCAGCTTGTCGGCCTTGTCTCGAGCCGGGGCCATCATCGTGCAAAAGGAGTGTGCCATTTTGAAGGAGATGGCTGTGATCAATTCGCCCGCTGGACTCTCGCCCATCGAGGCCTGGGCAGAACACCACGCCTTGGTGCAGGCCCATGAAAACCGCATGGACCCCCGCGTTGTGGTGCGCTTAAAGCAAGGCCAGGGGGTGAGTGCGGCTCATTATTGGGATGTGCTCAAGGCGCGCGCAAACTGGATAGCAAGAGTCAAGCAAGAAATTTCAGGGTTTGATGCGCTCTTGTGCCCCACAACACCCCTGGTGGCGCCAGCCATCGCGTCGTTGCGCCAAGACGATGAAGCCTTTGGACAAGCCAACCGATTGATGCTCAGAAACACGTCGTTGTTCAACTTCCTGGACGGCTGCTCGATCAGCTTGCCGTGTCACCAAGCGGATGAGTTGCCCATGGGGTTGATGCTCTCTCATCTCGCTCACCACGACGCCGAGCTGCTGGGCATCGCATGGGGTGTGGAGTCTTGTTTGCAGTCTTTCAGGGTTTAATGCTTCAACAGTTCAACGGTTCAACAGTTCAAGGCTTCAATGTGGGAAGGTTTTGAAAGCACAGCCCATTCATTCAATCAATACAGTGGAGCAAATCCTTCAAGCTCGCACCGGTATAAGCGGGCCTGGGTCCCAGCGTCTCATCGGGGAGTCCTTGGCGGTTGAGCCAAAAGGTGTCCCAGCCAAACCAAGTCGCACCCAAGGCATCCCAAGCGTTGCTGGAGACAAACAAGATCTCTTGAGCTTCTAAGGAAAAGCGCTCATGCACCAAGCCGTAACTGCTGGGGTGGGTTTTGAACTGGCGCACGCTCTCAATGGAGATGACTTGGTCAAAGTAATGTGTCAACTTGGCGTGCTCAATCACGCGCTCGAGCATGTTGGCATTGGCGTTGGAGAGGATCGCTGTTTGGCGCCCGAGCGTTTTGAGCGTTTTTAAAACCTCCTCGTTTTCTTCAAAAGGGCTCAGGTGATCGTAGGCCATCATCAACTGCTCGCGAGCTTGGGTGCTGAGGGTTAATTTCAGTCGTTCGCAACTGTACGCCAAGGCCTTTTGTGTCAGATCCCAAAACGGCTCAAAATAGGCCGAGCCCAAGGGGTTGCTCGGGTCACTCAACGAGATCAAGCGGGTGTACTCAATTTGTTTATCCCGCCACAAATTGGCCAAGGCCATCCCGTGGGCGGGAAAGAGTTGCTCTGCTTGCCAAGCAATGCTGTAGACATCAAAGAGGGTGCCATACGCATCAAAGACGATGAGTTTTTTCATGGATTTGCTTTCTTGGCTTGGAATGGTTCATGTTTGCTCACGCTCGCTCCCGCATCCAGCTGAAGCGACCGGTAGCCCCAAAGAGAGATCAAGATCAGGGCACCCACTGCAGCAAAAGCGAGGTCAAAGTCCTTGGGTTGGGGCTGGTTGATGTCGCCCAGGCGCCAGTAAACACTGGCGTGGATGACGGTGGCACCCAAGGCCACCCCCACACCTTGGGTGAGCTGCGCCATGGTGCTAAAGAGCGTATTGGCGCCACTCATCTGCGTGGGTGGCACATCGGCAAAGGCCATCGTTTGGATGCAGGTGAATTGCATGGAGCGAGTCACGCCATAGATCAACATGGTGAGCGCAATGAGCACCACGGGCGAGCCCGGGTCCAAGAGCGCGATGGCAAAAGCCGAGCACGCGGCGAGGCCACCATTGACGATCAAGATCGAGCGAAACCCAAAGCGCCGAAGTAACTTGGGCGTGAACGGCTTCAGCCCCAAATTGCCCAGCATGGCCGACAGCAGCAAGAGGCCAGACTCAAACGCGTTGTAGCCAAACGCCACTTGAAACATCAGTGGCGCCAAGAACGGCGTGGCACCAATGCACACCCGAGTGAGGGATCCGTAAAAGAAAATGGTGCCGAAGGTGGGCACACGCAACACCTTGAAGTTCAATAGCGGTGCAGGGTGCCGCTGGGTGTGCCACCAAGACAACAGGCCCAATGCGGCGCATGCCAAAAAAAGCAGCCCACAGCGCTCAGACAGTCCTTCATTGCCCAAGGACTCCATGCCCATGACAAAGGTGGCCAGTCCCGACCCGATGAGCAAGAAACCCAACCAGTCCAAGGGTCTGGTGCTGTCTTCGCTGTCGTTGGTGATGAATTTGTGGATCAGCCAAAGCCCCAAGAGTCCCAAGGGGACATTCAGATAAAAAATGTAGTGCCAGGAAAAGTAGGTGGTGATGAAGCCTCCCAGGGGTGGCCCGACAATGGGGGCCAAGAGACCGGGCCAAGTGATGAGGGCCACCACTTTCACCAGTTGGTCTTTGGGTGTGATTCTGAGCACAATGAGGCGGCCCACAGGGACCATCATGGCCCCTCCCATGCCTTGGAGGATTCGAGCGAGGGTGAAGACTGGGAGCGTTTCACTCCAAGCGCAGCCCATCGAGGCCAGGGTGAAGAGGGTGACAGCGCCCCCAAAGACGCGTTGCGCACCAAATCGATCGGCAAACCAGCCACTCAAGGGGATGAAGGCCGCCAGCGTGATCAAGTAAGAGGTGATGCCAATGCTCATGTCCACCGCATTCACCCCGAAGGACAAGGCCATTTGGGGCAGTGCCGTATTGATGATGGAGCCGTCCAAGTTCTCCATGAAAAACGCCGTGGCCACGATGAGGGGCACAATGTGGGAGGGGTGGAGGAGTGCTTCAATCTTGGTCATGACTAGGCATTGTAGGTTCCAACGCCTGGCATTTGCAGCCCGGGCCCGAAGAGACGATTGCCCAGACCCGAAAGCGAGAAATTGACAGGGGTGCTATTCTCTAGCATTGCCATCCTAGCGGTGCAGGTCTTCCTCACCCCAGGGGCAAAGGGTTGAATTCAAACAGGGATTGAAACATGAACATTGCCTATTTATGTGTTTTATTGGCGGGCATCACGCCCGTGATCTGCACCACCATCGCCAAGTGGCAATTCAAAGATTTTGACAACCACAATCCGCGGGAGTGGTTGGGGCGTCAGACCGGGTTTCGCGCGCGCGCCAATGCCGCGCAGCACAACAGTTTTGAGGCCTTTCCTTTTTTTGCGGCAGCGGTCATTTTGGCCACTTTGGCCGGCGTAGAGGGCCCACGGGTGGATCAATTGAGTGTGGTGTTCATCGTGGCCCGGTGGCTTTATGTCTTCTTTTATGTCACCGATCGGCCCATCTGGCGCACTGTTTGTTGGACAGTGGCTTATGTGTGTGTGGTGAGCCTCATGGCGATCTCAATTTAACGCCGCCTTGGGCACGCTCGCGACAAGTCTGGCCTGTGCCTTATTCGACCACGAGTTGGCAAGGCGCTTTGATTTGATGATCGGCTCTCATTGTTTCGCAGTATTGCAGGGCTTTGCGCTCACCTTGTGCCGACATTTTGATGAAAATGGAGCATCCATACGCCATTTTGTTTTCGTCCGTGCTGCTGTCAAAGGCCACCGCGCAGTGACCCAAGTTGCCCATGTCGGGTTTTTGTTTGACCCAGTAGTTGTACAGGGAGGGGGGCAAATCTCGGCTTTTGATCGTTGGGTTGGCACTTTGGGCTTGGGTAAACCCTAGCAAGAGCCCTGCGCAAATGAGTGCCCATCTGAAGCGGTTGAAGCTTTTGAAATGAGTCAAGGGTGTTGAGCGCATGGGCTGGACCTTTGTCTTGGCATGAAATTCATTCTAAGGCTTTAAAAGAACTTTACAGTATCCATGGACTTGTTGTCATCCTGCACGCCCACTGTTGCGTTGTAATAGCAACAGGTGAGAACCCATTGACCTGTGGGGCCCAATGACTCAAAATCAGACACCAGCCCCAGGTGACACCCAAAAATACAGCCCAATATCAAGGAGGCAACATGAAAAAACTCACACTTTTAATGTTCACTGCGCTCACCCTGTGCGCGAGCGTGACCAGCCAAGCCCATGCCTTTGGCCATTACGGTGGTGGTCATGGTTATGTTCGGGGCGGTTATTACGGCGGCGGCTGGGGTGTGCCTTTTGTGGCGGGGGCGTTGGTGGGCAGTGCGGCCTATGCGGCCACTTATCCCGCCTACAGTCCTGTCTATGTCAATCCACCCGTGGTGGTCAACACCTTGCCGGTTTACAACAGTGCTCCCGTGGTGCAAGCCGCTCCTGTGGCCTATTACTGTCCCACGTACCAACAATATTACCCACAAGTGGCCTCTTGTCCCGTGCCTTGGCAGCCAGTTCAATGAACTGAGCTTGACTCTCCCCTTGCAGGCTTAAAGAACGAACCCCGTCGGATGTCCGATGGGGTTTTTCAATGGTGGCGTTCAAAACAAGCGGCGCTGTCGTGCACCATTCATACAATGCTCATCAAGCTTTGCAGTTTTTTGACGCCAGGACGATCTGAGTATTTTTCAAGCCGCGAGAAGGTCTCAATCTCCACCTTGGCGTCTTTTTTGTGACCATAGACGTTGACCTTGAGCCAAGCGAGTTCATCTTGCAGGGCCTGCAATGAGCCCAACACTTTGCTCCAGCACTTGATCTCTCCATTCCAACGGTAGGCTCTGGACTTGAGTTGGTCTTTGCTCTCAAAGGGCGAGCCAATGGCATACACCTGGTGCTCAGTTTTGTCGATCGATTCAAACAAGCTTTGCGCCACGCTTTGAGCGTCTCGCGCGAGGCGCATGTTCAAGACTTCCAGCAGCGCCCAGCAGTCGGTGACCGCGCGGTGAGCTTCATAGAAATACCCTTGCAGCATGGCCAAGTATTCCAGCTTGGCCGAGCCCACGCCATTGCCCCGCCAATTCACATCGTGGATGCTGCAGCCCCAAGGCAAGGTGGCGAAAATCGGCCACCTGTTTTCCACAAAGGGGCGGTCAAAGGCGGCGTTGTGAGCAATCACCAGGCTGACGCCTTGGAGCAAATCGTGCACCGCTTGGTCGTCAATGGACTTGCCCTTGACCATGGCATCGGTGATGTGGTGGATCTCTGTGCTCTCGGGCGGTATCGCAAAGCCTGGATCCTCGAGTTCATTGAAAACGCGGCTGACAGCCACAACGCTGGCGCTCACGGGGTCGTACTCAAAGACGACCATGCCCAGTTCAATGACCTTGTCGCTCAAACTGTTCATGCCGGTGGTTTCGGTGTCCAAGACCACGCCTTTGAGCGTCCCGGTTGGGGTCTGGCTGGCTTGGGCGGGGTGGATCCAACTCTCGGGATTCAAGCGGCGCAACACCTTGTAGTCTGGGTTGGCTTCGAGTGCGCTGGCCAGAGCGGACCAGTCGGGGGTGGATGTCTTGTCGTTGATGGGGTGGGTCATGGTGGGTGTTGGACAAAAAAAGAAAAGCGGTGGTGTGTGTGGCGAGAAAAAAGCATTTTTCTGCGGTCGCTGCCAGCGCCAAGCATCGTGCACAGAGTGTACAAGCTCCCTAGGCTCAAGGCGTTGATCCAAAAACCTGATTTTTCTCGCTCTGTGCACTAGCTATAGTTGCCCTCACGTCGACCCACTTCCACCCACAAGGGCAAAGTCAGGCCAATGAGTGTCAGTAAAACACCTGCCAAGAGCATCACCCAGTCCGAGCCAATGACGGGAATGAGTCCGGAGCATGCAACCACCCCCAGCGATTGCCCGCCAAATAAAATGCAAGCAAACAGCGCCATGCAAGTGCCTCGGCGCTCTGGGTCGAGTTGAGTGGCCAGCGCTTGCATGGTGTTGTGAAACATGAAAAATCCAAAACCCGCCACAGCGAAGGCCAGCGCATCGAGCCAAGCCACATTGGCAAAGCCTATCAAGGCATAGGCCAGGCCGTAGGACAAGGCCCCGCACCGAATGAGCTGGGTCTCGCCCAGGCGATGAATGAGCCATTTGGCGCTGGCCATGTAAATCACCCCGCCAAGCCCAAAAAGGGCGACGATCAAGCCGGCCAAGGAGACCCGCAACTCTTGAGCGTCATGCAAATGGGTCGCAGAGATCGCCAGTGCGCCAAAGACCACACAGCCCTCGAGAAAAATGAAACCCATCAAGCGCCTGGCCCGTGTTTTAGAGAGCACTGCCTTGGCGTTGGTCACGAAGGAGAGGGACACTTCTCCTTTGGCCTCGTGGGCCTGGCCAGGGCTTTGAGCCCGAGCGTGGGGGTTGGACCACAGCACCCAGCCCACCACAAAGAACACCGCACTCAGGGCACCAAAGGCCCAGCGCCAACCCAGGGTGTCGGTGAGCAATCCCCCAACGAGTTGTCCAGCCACAATGCCCATGGTGGAGCCCAAGCCCACCTTGGCCAAGGTTTCTTGCCGGATTTGATAGTGGACCGTGTCCCCCACCCAAGCCAGTCCCAACGGAATGATGGCGGCCGTACAGGTGGCGGTCAAGACGCGGCACAGCACCAAAAAAGGCAAGCTCAAGGCCAATGCACTGCCCAAGCACCCCAGGCTGCAACCCAAGGTGGCCAAGGAGAGCACGCGGTATTTGCCATAGCGGTCGCCCAAAGGACCAAAAAGCACTTGCATGAAGCCGTAGGTGATGGCGAAAAATGAAATCACATGCGCCGCTTGCACGCGCTCGACTTGAAAGTCCAAGGCGAGTTGGGGCAGCATGGGGTCACACAGGCGCTGAATGGTCATGCTGGCAAAGGTGGCAAAAGACAAATGAAAGATCGCTCTGCGAGTCGAGGGCTCAATCACGTGGGGCAAGGTTTCTGGCATGGGCGAGGGGGTCTGAGGGACTTGGAGGAGGGGTCAAGGAGCGCAACTGGGAAAGGCCCTTTGTGTTTTTAGTAAACGCTCTCTAAAGAGCGTGTTGGCGTGGCTTTGAAGGGTGAATTCCAAAAGATCAGACCTATACTTCGAACTTGTTGCGATGCATCAAATGCAAATGCAATCGCCCTCATTATCCTTTGAATCCTGAAAACTCGGAGAACATCATGACCCTGACCCCTGAACAAATCATGGCCGCCAACAAATCCAATTTGGAGACCTTGGTCGGATTGACCACCAAAGCCTTTGCCGGCGTCGAGCAACTCATCGAACTCAACTTGGCCGCAGCCAAGTCGGCAATGAGTGACACCAAAGATGGCACACACGCGGCCTTGAGCGTGAAAGATGCCCAAGAGTTGTTGGCTTTGCAGTCGAGCATGTTTCAGCCCTTGGCTGAAAAAGCGGCCACTTACAACCGCCATTTGTTTGACATCGCCAGTGCCACCGGCAGCGAAGTCTCCCATGTGATCGAGGCTGAAATGGCCAAAGGTCAAAAATTGTTTCAAGACATGTTTGACAACATGGCCAAGAATGCACCTGCAGGTTCCGAGTCGGCCGTGACGGCCTTCAAAACGGCGGTGTCGGCTGGCAACACAGCGTTGGAGTCGGTGCAAAAGGCTGTCAAACAAGCCACTGAAATGACCCAGGCCAATGTCAAAACCATGTCCCAGCAGGCCATGAGTGCGGTAAAAACCACGTCGAAAAAGCGCTGAATCTCGAGCCTGTCTTCTGACCCTCAGCTCAGGGTGGGCTTGAGGGGTTGGTTTTTCAGGGCCTGAGCCACGCTCTTGATCAGCGCCGGTCCTTGATAGATCAAACCACTGTAGAGCTGCACGCAGTCTGCGCCGGCCTTGATTTTTTCAACCGCATCGTCTGCGCTCATGATGCCCCCCACACCGATCAGTGGAAAATGCGCTCCCAAGTGCTCTCTCAGCTGGCGAATGGTGTGGCAGCTGCTGGCTGTGAGTGGCGCGCCCGATAAGCCCCCTGCTTCATCTCCATGGGGGAGGTGGGCAACGCGCTCTTTGTTGAGGGTGGTGTTGGTGGCAATGACCCCCCACAGGCCTTGCTTGGCGCTTTCGTCGACCGGGCACAAGCGCTTCAAGGTCAAGGCGAACAAGCGCAATTCTTCTTCATCCATGTCGGGTGCGATTTTGACCATCATGGGCACGCGTCGCCCGCTTTTTGCGGCCAATTCTTGGCGCCTTTGGTCGAGCAAGGTGAGCAGCGCAAACAAGGCCTCATCGGACTGCAACGAGCGCAAGTTCTTGGTGTTGGGGCTCGAGATGTTGATCGTCACATAGTCGGCATAAGCGTAGACGGCTTCGAGCGCGAGCAAGTAATCCTGCGAGGCCTCCTCAATGGGGGTGGTGGCGTTTTTGCCGATGTTCAGTCCCAACAGCACCGGTGAGAGCGTCGGTCTTTGAAGATGGAGGCTTTGGCCAATGTGGTGCACAAAGCGATCGGTGCCCTCGTTGTTAAACCCCAAGCGATTGATGAGCGCGCGCTCTTGGGGGAGCCTGAAAATTCTGGGTTTGGGGTTGCCCGCTTGGGGCCGAGGGGTCACGGTGCCCACCTCGACAAAGCCAAAGCCCATGCTCGACCACGCGTCAATGCAACGGGCGTTTTTGTCCAAACCAGCCGCAAGACCCACCCGGTTGGGAAAATTCAAGCCACAAAGGCGCATCGGGTCCTCTATGCGAGGCTGGCGGTACAAGCTAGCCCAGGGGGTGCGTTGCGTTTTTTCCAGCATCGACACCGTGAGGTCGTGAACGACTTCGGGGTCCATCGCAAAAAATAGAGGTTTGATGAGGGCGTAGGGCACCGGCATGGGGGTAAACTTCCTTTTCAAGAGCACAGTCAGACATGACCGCCAGCGAATCCTCCAGCGGGCGCTTTGCTCTGGGTCGCTTCAATGTTGTCAATGTCCGGGAGAATATCACGTGAGTTCCATGTCAGCCCAAGACGCGCTCAAATCGCAGGTGGCCAAAGCCGCATTGTCCCTCATTCCACCTCGCGCCTGGGTCGGGGTGGGCACGGGTTCCACGGTGAATTTTTTCATTGATGCACTCGCCGCATCGGGCTTGTCGATAGCGGGGACGGTCTCGAGTTCAGAGGCTTCGAGCTCGCGCCTCACCCAGTTGGGCATCCCGGTGTTTTCGAGCCACGAGGTGGCGCAACTGGATGTGTATGTCGATGGTGCCGATGAGATCGAGTCCCACGGTTACATGATCAAAGGCGGAGGCGGCGCACTCACCCGGGAGAAAATTGTGGCTGCACAGTCCAAACAGTTCATCTGTATTGCTGACGAGTCCAAATGGGTGCAAACGTTGGGGGCATTCCCCTTGCCCGTCGAAGTCATTCCGATGGCGGCGGCCCGTCTGAGCAAGTGCTTTGAGTTGCTCGGCCCCAAGGTGCACGCCAGCCTTCGTTTGAAAGACGGCAAGCCTTGGGTCACGGACAATGCGCAGCACATCTTGGATGTGCGCGGGCTAGAGATCCTTGACCCCTTGGCCTTTGAATCGCAAGTGAGTCAATGGCCAGGCGTGGTGACGGTCGGGGTGTTTGCTCATCAAAAGGCCTCGATTTGTTTGTTGGGCACCAGCCAGGGCGTGAAAACGCTTTATTTTTAAACAGACCTTGTGCGCCCTTTGATAAAAAAGCCACTGTTGGGGCTGATCTGAACCCATCCGAGGTCGACGATGGGGTGTCATGTCTCAACACTTGGTCGGATTCGCCGCCTCACCCGATCCAGCCCAAAGCGTTTTTATCATCCAAATAGGTGAACGAGCTCAGGCTGGGGTTTCAAGCCTGGCGCTGAGGGGATTCTCGGCGTCAAGCCGCGGTTGATGCGGTGGTCTCGCTCATGCCTTGGTGCCTGAGCAACGCGTCCATTTGTGGCGCTCGACCCCGGAAGGCCATGAATGATTCCAGCGCGGGCCTTGATCCGCCCACTTGCAAGATCTCTTTCAAAAACCGTTCACCCGTTTGCGCATTGAATGCGCCCGATGGCATCATGGTTTCTTCAAATGCAGCGTAAGCATCCGCACTCAACACCTCAGCCCATTTGTAGCTGTAATAACCCGCGGCATAACCGCCGCTGAAAATATGACTAAAGCTGTGAGCACTTCTCACCCAAGCAGGGCTTGGGATGACGCTCACCTCGGCTTTGATCTGGGTGAGCAGGTCTTGCACGTCATGGACAGGCACGCTGCAGCTGTGCAGTTTGATGTCGAAAAGCGAAAATTCGACTTGCCGCAAGGTTTGCAGCCCGCTTTGAAAATTGCGAGCCTTCAGGAGCCGATCAAAGAGCGCCTTGGGCATGCGCTCACCCGTTGAGGTGTGAGCGGTCATGGGCTCGACCACCGACCACTCCCAGCAAAAATTCTCCATCCATTGGCTGGGCAATTCAACCGCATCCCACTCCACGCCATTGATGCCGGAGACATCGCGCACGTTGACCTTGGAGAGCATGTGGTGCAGCCCATGTCCAAATTCATGGAACAAGGTGATCACATCGTCATGGGTGAGCGTGGCGCTTGTTGTGCTCGTGGCGTTGGCGAAGTTGCACACCAAATGGGCGATGGGTGTTTGCAGCGCACCCGAGTCGGGTCTGAGCCAGCGGCATTGCGCATCGTCCATCCAGGCGCCCCCGCGTTTGCTTTGACGGGCAAACGGGTCGAGGTAAAACTGGGCCACCAAGTTCGCATCTTGGGTGATGTTGTAAAACCTCACATCGGGGTGCCACACAGGGCAAGAGGCTGGTGTGATGGTGACACCAAAGAGCTTTTGAATGAGCTCAAAAAGGCCCGTCAACACACTCTCGAAGGGAAAGTAAGCGCGGACCTCTTGCTCGCTGAAGGCGTAGCGGGCTTCTTTGAGCTTTTCGCTGACAAAGCTCCAGTCCCAAGCCTGGGGGTCTGGCAGGCCCATGCCCGCAGCAAAATGCTTCAGATCGTCCAGATCTCTCAAGGCATGGGGCTTGGCACGACTGGCCAGCGCGCTTAAAAACTCAATCACTTCCTGAGCCGATTGGGCCATTTTGGGCTCAAGCGAGAGGGCGGCAAAGTGATCGAACTTGAGCATTTGGGCTTCGCGGTGACGAAGTCGCAAAATCTCTTGCATGACCGCGGTGTTGTCAAACACCAAGCCACTGGGCTCGGCTTGGTCGGAGGCGCGGGTTTGATAGGCCTGGTAGAGCCGTTGGCGCAAGCCTTGGTTTTGAGCGTACTGCATCAC
>CAISQQ010000366.1 GCA_903887655.1 uncultured Burkholderiales bacterium | reverse complement strand
GGCTTACAGATGCTCAAGGCTCAGCTGTCCTGGGCAGGTCAAGCTTCGCTTGAAGCCTTGGGGCTGGGTCCAGACAAGAGCGGTGAGCAACAAGCGCAACAAGCGCAACAAGCACTCCCCACCGCCACCGCTGTGCTGCGCAGTCTTGAGCGCACCCGGCTCCAGGTCGAAGAGATGCGATCCTCCCCACTGACTCGGATCCTCTTTGTGGCTCAGGTGCTGCTCAGCCTGGGCGCCAAAGGCCTGGGGTACCGGGTGGGCCGCGCCCACCACTGGCTGCCCAGAGCCCTTCTTGAGAGGCTGAGCGCTTTGAAAGGCTTCTGGACAGAACGCTGAACTGTTCGGTTTTGTGGGTGGTGAGGCCGTTCCAACGTTTCGCATCCTTCTCGAAGAAACCCGCTGCGCAGCAGAGCAAGAGTGAAGAATGGGTCATCCCAGCTGAATTCAAAATACATGGTTTAAAGAGAAATTTTCTCATTAAATGGAGCATTTTCTGCTTTTATTGTAGAATATGGCCTGCCCATTGACCATTTAAGGCTCTAAGGTGGACCCATGATCATTAGTTTTTCCATCGACAATTGGATGTCTTTCCGCGATCGCGCGACTTTTTCGATGCTGGCCACTCGGGAGCGTCAGCATGGGGAGCGACTGGCGTTGTTGCCCAAGTTCAATTCAAGGCTGCTGCCCATTTCGGCGATTTATGGTGGCAATGCGTCGGGAAAAACCAATTTATTCAAAGCCCTTTTTTTTGCCAAGACACTGGTTGTGAAAGGCACGCAACCGGACAGCCATTTGGGGGTGGAGAGCTTTCGACTCGGCAGCGCGGGCCCCGAGGGAGCGAGCCGGTTTGAATTTCAGTTGCTCATTGACGAACTCATTTATGGGTTTGACTTTGTGCTCAACCGACGCGAGGTCTTGCACGAGCAACTGCGGGTGGCGACGAGTTCGAGCGAGAAAACGCTTTACACGCGAACGGGCCGTGAAATGGAGTTCCATCCCTCACTTAAAAACGACGCGTTCTTGCAATTTGCCTTCAAAGGAACGCGAGATAACCAGCTTTTTTTGACCAATTCGGTGTCTCAAAAGGTCGATAATTTCCGACCGGTCTACGATTGGTTCAAGGACAAGCTGGAGTTGGTGGCGCCCGATTCGCGTTTTGAGCCCTATGAGCAGTTTCTCGATGAGGCGCATCCCCTCTATGCCACGATGAACGCCATGCTCCAGCAACTCGATACCGGTATAACGCATTTGGGTGGAGAAGACTTGTCCATCGACAACCTCCCTTTTCCTGAATCGATCAAGATGAAAATTCAAGAGGATGTGAAGGAAGGCATGACGGTGAGGTTGATGTCAAACCAAAACGATCGTTATGTCTTGAGTCGCAAAGGGGGTGAATTGATGGCCAAGAAGTTGGTGGCTTTTCATGCCAATGCCGATGGCGCAGAAGTCAAGTTTGAAATTCGCCAAGAGTCCGATGGCTCTCAGCGTGTGATTGACTTGCTGCCTGCTTTTTTGCAGCTCAGCGCACCAGGCTCTCAAAAAGTAGTTGTCATCGATGAGGTGGACCGCAGCCTTCACACCCTGCTCACGCAACAACTTTTGCAGTCTTACTTGCGTTCGTGTTCATCCCTATCACGTGCACAACTCTTGTTGACGACGCACGATGTGTTGTTGATGGACCAGGACTTTTTGCGTCGCGATGAGATGTGGGTCGCGCAGAGAAACTCCGAGGGTGTGTCGTGTCTCGTGCCCTTTAGTGATTTTAAGGATGTCCGCTACGACAAAGATATTCGCAAGAGCTACCTGCAAGGTCGACTCGGTGGAATTCCTTTTTTCTCGTCCCCCATTGAATTGGCTCAAGGTGAGGTGTCAAGCGAAACTGTTGAGGTGTAATATTGTCCAAACCTCGCTGATTTCTCGCTGATCCTCAATCCGAATGGGGCTCAAGCGTTCAGAAACGCTTGGGTTGCTGTCCACGACCATGCGTTGGCGTCTTTGGCGGCCAAGGTGGGCACGCCGCCAGGGCTCTTTGATTGAAGGCGCTCGAGCGGCCACGCAATGCTGAGCTCAGGCGCGTTCCAAAGCAAGCCCTTTTCATGCTCGGGGTGCCAGTAGTCGGTGGTTTTGTACAAAAACTCAGCGCTCTCAGACACCACCAAAAAGCCGTGCGCCAGGCCCGGCGGAATCCACAACTGCTGGTGGGTGGCGGCGTTCAAATACACCCCATACCATTGCCCAAAGGTGGGCGAGCCTCGCCGCAAGTCCACCGCAACGTCATAGACCTCACCGCTGATCACCCTCACCAATTTGCCCTGGGGCTTGGGGTCTTGGTAGTGAAGGCCGCGCAAAACGCCTTGGCTTGAGCGCGAGTGGTTGTCTTGTACAAAGGTGTGGCGGACCCCGCATGCGAGCTCAAAATCGGCTTGGTTAAAGCTCTCGAAAAAAAAGCCACGCTCGTCACCAAACACTTTGGGCTGCAGCAACAAAACACCCGCGAGTGGGGTGGGGGTAACGGTATAAGCCATGGCGGGGGTTGGAGATGGGTCGAAAGGGTGGAGGGGATGGACAAATCAGAATAAACAGTGTGGGCCCCAGGATCAAGTCCTCTGGGGCGCCAGTAAGCCCAAGAGGTATTGGCCGTAGCCGTTTTTGGCGAGCGGCGCGGCCAGCTTCTCGAGCATGGTGGCGTCGATCCAGCCCTGTGAGTAAGCAATCTCTTCGGGGCACGAGACCATGAGGCCTTGGCGTTTTTGGAGGGTGGCAATGAAGCTCGAGGCCTCCAAGAGGCTGTCGTGGGTGCCGGTGTCGAGCCACGCAAAACCCCTACCCAAGAGCTCCACGTTCAAGCGATCTCGCTCCAAATACATCCGGTTGAGGTCCGTGATCTCCAGCTCGCCGCGGTGGGAGGGTTGGATGTGGGTGGCCATTTCACACGCCTCGCCGTCGTAAAAATAAAGCCCCGTGACCGCGTAATTGGATTTAGGCGTTTGGGGTTTTTCAGCGATGGAGAGCGCTTTTCGGTGGGCATCAAACTCCACCACGCCGTAGCGCTCGGGGTCGTGCACATGGTAGGCAAAGACGGTGGCGCCTTGGGTGCGGGCGTTGGCGCTGGCGAGTTGTTTGACCAAGTCGTGGCCGTAAAAGATGTTGTCCCCGAGCACCAAGGCGCTGGGTTCATGGCCAATGAAGGGCTTGCCAATCAAATAGGACTGCGCCAGTCCATCGGGGGAGGGCTGAATGGCGTACTGCAGGTGCATGCCCCACTGCGAGCCGTCGCCCAAGAGCTCTTGAAACCGTGGGGTGTCACTCGGGGTGGAGATGATCAAGACCTCGCGTATGCCGCTCAGCATCAAGGTGCAAAGCGGGTAGTAGATCATGGGCTTGTCGTAGACGGGGAGAAGTTGCTTGGAGACGGCTCGTGTGGCGGGATAAAGCCTGGTGCCCGATCCGCCCGCCAAAATCATGCCTTTTCGGTTCATGTCTCCAACCTTTTCATTCTGTGTAGGGGGTTG
This sequence comes from uncultured Burkholderiales bacterium, assembly GCA_903887655.1. GTDB lineage: Bacteria > Pseudomonadota > Gammaproteobacteria > Burkholderiales > Burkholderiaceae_C > Limnohabitans. Next base: position 249 of record CAISQQ010000366.1, on the reverse strand, counting down.
ATTTTAAAGGCAAACGCCAGGGCTTTGGCGTGAAATCGGGTGCTGGGTTAGGAGAGTGGGGGGTGGATGGAACATGGAGCAGCGGGCAGCGAGCAGCGAGAAGGCCACAACGACACCCTCAGGTCGGCGCGAGCGCCTGTGCCCAGGTTTGTCTCGCTTCAAGGCCCGCTCGGCGGTGCTTGACGCTCAAGAGCTTGTCGCAGGGATTGCAGTTCTTTGAGCACATCGCTCACCGCGTCTTGCCAGTCG
>CAISQQ010000365.1 GCA_903887655.1 uncultured Burkholderiales bacterium | reverse complement strand
TTGAGCGTTGTTTGAGATAAACCCATCCATCAATTGGCCAAAAAAAAGGGCCCAACCAATGTTTGAGCCCTTTTTATGATTCCGGAAAAAAAATTGATCAAATTGAACCGTAGCAATTGAGTTGTCTGAAGCAATAAATCATAGACTCAAGCGTTTTTGATGGTCTGCGCATTGTGAATGACGGTTTTGGCGTCGTTGTGCGCATTAGAACTGCCTGAGTTTTGAATCACGAGACCCAATAATTTAGCGCCGTGCTCAACGGCAATGGAGCCGTATGAAATGTCTCCATGAACCACAGAGTCTTTGTGAAATTCCACACGCTCATCGGCGTAAATATTACCCTCAATTTTGCCCGCAACCATCACTCGGTGAGCCGTGATGTCACCTTTGACTTCACCTGAAACGCCAATGGCAACCGATACTTTGTGATCAGGAGCCGTCTCAATATTGCCGATCACTTTACCGTCGATACGAACACTGTCAAGGAGCACCAAACGGCCATGTATCTGAGCTGATTTACCAATCAAAGTATCAAAACGTTCATTCGATGTGTTCAAAGATTTATCTTTTAGCTTTTCAAACATGGTATTTCCCAAACGGGTTAAAAGAGACAAACTATCCCGATGTGATGGGTATGATTTGAATGGGGTTCACCAACTTGCCATTCTTGAACATTTCGTAATGCAAATGAGGTCCCGTAGATCGACCCGTGGTGCCAAGCTCACCCAATTGAGAGCCGCGAACCACGCGATCACCCTCTTCAACCAAGCGCTTGCGCATGTGCGCGTAGCGAGTCACATAATCTTCGCCGTGACGGACTTCAACCACGTTGCCGTAACTGGCATCCCAAGCTGAACGAACCACCACGCCATCGGCCGATGAAATCACGGGTGTGCCTGATTCAGCGGAAAAATCAATGCCTTCATGCATGGCCAGTTGCCCCGTAAAAGGATCGTGCCTGACACCAAAACCGCTGGAATACCTGAACTCGCCACCGACAGGGATCCCCAAAGGCAAAGCATGCAGCCAATTGAGCTGATCTTGCCACTGCGCTTGCATAGAGACCACCACTTGATGCAAATGGATCACGTCTTGTTCTGCGGATTTGATCTCCACATCCAAGGGCTGGCGAAAAAACGTATCCGTCGACTTCAAGGGCACCAATGGCCCGCCTAAGCTGTCGCCTTTGCCATTGCCCTTGTCCTTAAAACCAGCGGGCACGGCGATTTCCATGAATTTGTTTTTAATCGACTCAAGTTGCTTGATCTCTTTGATGGTGCCTTGCATCGCATCATTCATGTTGTCGAGTTTTTCGCGGTAGACCGACTCCATCTTGAGTTGCTCGGACTCGGTCGTTACCCCACCTAAACTTCTGGCCAACTCGGGATTGTGTTCCACAGCAATGCGCAAGCCCAACAAGTTCAACAAAAAACCCATGACCACCAAAAAGACACCCAAGGCAAGCGTTGCACGCACGATCGTGGCGCTCGTGATGGAAACAGTTTGGATGCGTCCGGTCGGTCCGGACAACCACATGAGTTGCATTTTGTCAGTTAGCTCAATGAGTCAAAGTAAGAAATGAAGCGGGAAGTGCATTTTAGGCAATTTACAAGAAATTAAAACCCTTTTGGTCGGCAATCATTGATGACAAATTCGATTGTTTGACTTTTTTGCGTTCTTTAGTATTCTTTTTGAGTTCGTGAGGATGTAAACCCTAGGAATAGATCCATTGCCACCCACCCAAAAAGCATAAAAAACCCAAAAACCTCAAATTTAAGCGTTTTTATGTTCTACACAAATATCGACCACTATTGATCGGCACGAAAGTCAAAGAACTTGAACCGCCCAATTCAATGGGCGGAGTCCTGTGCAAACTGTATCAACGTGAACTGCGGCTCCTCAGACGGTGGAAGGACAACCCGGTGCCCCTGAAAAAACACATCGACGGCTGCCAAGTCTTGCAGCCTCAAATGCCAAGGAGGTGCTCCAAAAATACTTTGAGACGCTCCCATGGCCAACTTCACTTGACTCGTGGTGTGTTGCCCATCTTGGACGCAAACGGTGGTGTCTTTTTTGGCAACCAAATACACGTAGGTTGCGGGTCGGAGCGTGGAGGTTGATAAAACTTCGGTTCCACCGGACGGATTGAATTGACACTCTGGCGCCAGCTGACTGGCAGGGCCATCCAAGGCCACTGCTGACAAAGCCGTGTCTTGCTTGTTGGTGAAAGGCTGCGAAGAAGACTCCGAAAGACCCGCTTTGAGGGCTTGTGGTGGCAAAACGTCTTTGCGCTCAAACAGCCCCGCCAAGAACGTGTTGTTCGGGCCGAGCCAACTTGACCACTGCTTCTGAAGCCAGTCGCTCGCATCAAAAACAGGCGCGGTCACCGATTGGGTCCACGTCTGAGTGGGGTTCGTTTCGTCCCCTTTGGCCTCAAGGCCCTCAGGTTGAGGACTTTCTAAAACCATCACCACAACCATCAAGATGAGCATGCCAAGGGATGCCAGCACATACTTGGATTGAAAAAACCGCACCAATTCCACCCGCAATGACCAATAGAGGTCCGTCACCGGTCGTGCATCTAAATTTCGACGACTCATCTCTTCAATGGCCTTCAACGATTGGTGCGCGTCTTTGTTCGAGTGCAGCCGCTTGGCGTAGGCGCTCGCTTGAGGGTTGTCAGATGAGTTGGCCGCATTTTGATTCAGTTGAATCAATTGGAGGATCACGCGCTTACCCACCGAGAACTTAATGCGAGCGCTATAGAACAAAGAGTCACCGCCGTCTTCAAGCTGGGTAATTTGCGCTTCTGAAATGCCACTCATTTTGGCCAAATCAGCCACACTCAACCCTGCCGCACGCCTTAATTGTTGTAGGCGCTCAGCATCCAAGTACGACCAGTTGATATCGTCCATGTGTGTCTGATTGACTGCGATTGAAAAAATGAAGTTGGGACTAAAATCGACAAGAACGCCTCAAACATAAATGCAGCAGTCCTTCGACAAAAACTAGAACCCAGTATTGATACCATTGTTATAACCCAGTTGTGTGACACAAATCAAGCGTTATCAAAGACGATACATCCTGGATAACGCGCTGGATGGCGGTTTCTGGTCCCAAAGCGAAGGACTCAAGCCCTGAGTCTCTCGGCAGCATCTTCAAACACACCCACACTCAGTGGCAAAATACCCGCATTCTTTCATCCACTGTCCAATCCAGTGGGCCCCAACGCCTCCCTGCCCCTTCGGGGTTGAAAACACCATCCATGCGATCAAAAACCACTTCTTTTGAAATCAAAAATGCCGACTTGCCTTTGATTTCCCTGGTGATCAAGACCCAGGACTTCTCTTTATTGGAGCAAGAATTGGGGCAACGGCTCGATGAAAATCCAGGGTTTTTCAATGGTGAACCCGCCATCCTCGACTTGATGCAGTTGTCAACCCCAGAGGGCGAGACGCTCGACTTGATGGCCTTGTGTGCACTCGTTAAAAGGCATGGTCTCGAGCCCATCGCGCTCAAAACCCAGGAAGCTTTTTGGGCCGCTGAGGGGCAGAGAGCAGGACTGTTTGACGCCAGCCAATTCCTCCCCCATGGCAAATCATCGCTCGGCCTTGACGCATTCAAGTCCAGCCCTTTGCTGGAGCCAGAAGCCGCTGAGTTGCCGCCTCCTCCCGCGGCAACGCCGGAGCCTCAGCCGCCAGTAGCCGTGCAGGAAATGGCGCCAGCGCAAGCCACCACCCTGATCATCACCAAGCCCCTGCGCTCGGGCCAAAGGGCCTATGCCAAAGGAGGCGATTTGGTCGTGTTGGCCATGGTCAATCCAGGCGCAGAGGTCATGGCCGATGGCCACATCCATGTTTATGCACCCTTGAGGGGACGCGCCATTGCTGGCGCCAAGGGAGACACCAGTGCTCGAATTTTCACCTCTTGTCTTGAAGCCGAGTTGGTGAGCATTGCCGGCATTTACCGCACCAGTGAGGTCAACATTCCCAAGGAATTTTTAGGCAAGGGCGCTCAAATTTCCCTGGAAGGCGACAAACTGGTCATGCAAGGTTTGGGCTGAAATCTATTTAAATTCGGACTTCAAAAGCGAGCCCGCATCCATTAAACTCTAGACTGTTAGTTATTAAGCTCTAAGGGACTGTCTTTATGTCAAAAATCGTTGTGGTCACCTCCGGAAAAGGAGGCGTCGGTAAAACCACCACCAGTGCCAGTTTCGCCTCAGGATTGGCACTCAGGGGCTTTAAAACCGCGGTGATCGACTTTGATGTGGGGTTGAGAAACTTGGACCTGATCATGGGTTGCGAACGCCGTGTGGTCTATGACTTGATCAACGTGATCAATGGCGAGGCGAGCCTCAATCAAGCCTTGATCAAAGACAAGCA
>CAISQQ010000364.1 GCA_903887655.1 uncultured Burkholderiales bacterium | reverse complement strand
GCCGCTTCCTTGGGTGCACAGGTGCCGTAGCGGCGTTGGTGCACAGCATCAAAGAGCGCTTTGATGGCGTGGCGGTCGCCTTTTTGAATGGCAAGGTCGGTGAGGTCCACGGTGACGGGGTGTTCTTGGCCGACATAGCGCATATCGGCCGCGTACGCCACGCTCACTTGGGTGGCCTTGATGCGGCTCGCAGCCAAGGCTTGCTTGCCTTGAGCCACCAAGTCTTTGTAGACCCCTTTGAGCTCGGTGAAAGAGACGTCGGCCAGTTTGTTGAACCAAGTTCTGACAAAGTCATAGCGCAAATCCGAGTGCAGCATGCCAAATGCACAAAAGTGACCGGGCCCTTTGGGGATGATGACTTGGCCCATGCCGATTTCACGCGCGATGGCACAAGCATGCAAAGGCCCCGCGCCACCATAAGCGATCAAGGGAAATGACGCCGCATCGAGTCCTCGCTCAGTCGAGACCCCTTTGACCGCATACGACATGGTGGTGGTGGCGATTCGTAAGATGCCATTGGCCGCTTGTTTTGCAGTCATGCCCAAGGGGTGTCCCACGTGTTTGAGAATAGCCGCTTCGGCCGCTTTCATGTCCAAGTGCATCTCGCCACCCAAAAACCGATCGGCTGCAATGCGCCCCAAGACCAAGTTGGCATCGGTCACCGTGGGGAGATCTCCACCATTTCCATAGCAAGCAGGACCAGGTTGCGCTCCCGCGCTTTGTGGACCCACTTTGAGAGCGCCAGAGACATCCACCTTGGCAATGCTGCCACCACCGGTGCCCACTTCAAAGACGTCCACCATGGGAATTTGAACCGGTAAAGCTTGGTTGTAGCCCCCGACGAGTGCCGCGCTGGTGGTCAACACCTCACCATGGTAGATGACGCCGGCTTTCGCGGTGGTGCCTCCCATGTCAAAGGCCACCGCGTTTTGAAGGCCAAGTTCGCGGCAAAGCGCTTGTGCCCCCACCACCCCAGCGGCCGGCCCCGATTCAAGCATGCGGATGCATTCTTGCTGGGCCTGGGCGGACTCGTAGAGGCCGCCAGTGGACTGCACGATCAAAAAGGAGCCCTTAAAGCCATCGTGTTCAATGTGCTCACTGATCTCGGCCACGTAGTCGCTGACTTTGGGGCCAATGTAGGCGTTGGCCACCACGGTTGAGCAGCGTTCAAATTCACGGTACTCCTGTGAGAGTTCGTGAGAAGCGCTCACAAAACAATGTGGCATGCGTTCGCGCACGATCGCTTTGACGCGCTGCTCGTGGCGGGGGTTGCGGTAGCAGTGCAGCAGCAAGATGGCAACGGCTTGGACCTTTTCTTGGATCATTTGATCGCACAACGCGTGCACGGCAGCTTCGTCTAGCGGCAAGTGAATATCACCTTCTGCGGTGATGCGCTCGGGCACCTCAAAGCGCAGGGCACGCTCGATGAGGGGCACGTGTTTGTGGAAAAATAAGTTGTAGGCATCGGGGCGGTTGATGCGCCCAATTTCATAGATGTCTTTAAAGCCTTGTGTGATCAAGAGGGCTGTGCGTGCGCCGGTTCGCTCCAGCATGGTGTTGATGGCCACCGTGGAGCCGTGCAAAAAAAGTGAGGAGTCGGCAAATGCGGTCTGGGCCTTTTGTACCCCATGCGAGATGCCATCGACCAACTTTTGCGGGGTGGAGAGGGTTTTGCCTAAATGCAGTCGTGAGGTCTTTTCATCAAAAGCGGCGACGTCGGTAAAGGTGCCGCCAATGTCAGCGGCGATTCGGGTGTGCAAGGCGTGTTTCACAAAAAGTTATCCTGGTCAGTCAAAAATTCAATCTTGTTGCAGTATCGTTGTGCGTCCTCCCCATTCCTAGGGGAATTGTGCTATTGAATTTTTGAAGGTTTTAACGTAGAGAGCTGCGCTGACGAATTT
>CAISQQ010000363.1 GCA_903887655.1 uncultured Burkholderiales bacterium | reverse complement strand
CCCGTGAATTTCAATAACCTGAGTGTAAAACCATGAAATACGATCTCACCGTCAATTATGAAGTCCTCGAGCGCGATGTGGCGTACCGCGATGTGGATGGACACGTCCTCCTCAGCCATGTGTACGAGCCGCAAGGCGAGGGGCCCTTTCCCATCCTCATCGATTTGCATGGTGGGGGCTGGAATCGATACGATCGAATGAGAAACCGACCCGTTGATTTGGAGTTGGCCCGGCACGGACTTGTGGTGGCTTCCTTGGATTTTCGGCTCAAAGGGCAAGCCGAGCACCCCGCGGCCATGCAAGACATCAACTATGGCATTCGGTGGTTCAAAGCACACGCTTCTGACTTCAACGCCACTGCCCAAGGCATGGGTGGTTTGGGCTTTTCAAGCGGTGGCCATCAAATTTTACTGGCTGGTCTGCGACCCCATTTTCCCGCTTACTTGACGGCAATGGACGCTTTGCCTGTTGACGCCACACTCGATTATGTGATTTGCAGTGGCTGTGGTTATGACTTGCTCGCAACCGTCTGTGATCCATCGCCCAGTCACGCCAACGCCGTTGACGCTTTTGATTTGGTGAATTATTTTGGGGGCATCGCTGGCGTGAAAAATGAAAGCCCCATTCATCTGCTACAAAGCGCTGATAATTTGCATCACCCCGCTCTGCTGCTGATTCAAGCCGGTGGCGATGTGCTGCCTGGATTCACCAACGAGCGTGCAGCGGAATTTGTGCAGGCTTATTCGGCAGCCGGCGGGCAAGTTGAGATGATGGTATTGCCCCACGCGCCCCACATTTTTATCAACCCCGGCTTGGTCAAGCCCAGCGAGAACATGCATCGCGGGCTGTTGGCCTTGAAGTCCTACATTGCCCGTCAGTTGGATTACCTGAGCCATCCCTTCGTCGGTTAAGGATTCTTGAAGACGGGAGCGCTCGCGCTAGGGCGCTTCGAGCTCGGTGTGTTCACTGCTTGTCGATGCCTTTGAGCTCCACCACTTTTTGCCAGCGATCTATCTCCAATTGAATGCGGGTTTTCATCTCTTCTGGGCTGGAGGGCGAGGCGGTGCCGCCGAGTTCGGCAAATTTCAGTTTGATCTCGGGCGCGGCAATGATCTGTCTTAACTCGCGGTTGAGTTTGTCAACGATCGCGCCGGGAGTCCCCGGCGCCACCGCCACGCCCAACCATGAGCTGAATTCCAAGCCTGGGATGTATTCGGAAACGCTCGGCAGGTTTGGCATCAAGGGGGATCTTTTGTCTGACGAAACCGCCAGTCCTTTCATTTTGCCGCCTTTGATTTGTCCAAAACTGAAGGTCGCCGTCTCGATCATCAAGTCGACTCGCCCGCCAATCACCTCGGTCAAAGCTTGACCGGCTCCTTTGAAGGGCACGTGCAGCATGCTGCTGCCAAGCTCAATGTTGAGCCACTCACCGAGCAAGTGGTGAAGGGAGCCCACACCACTTGATGAAAAGGACAAATCTTTGGGATGGGCCTTCACTTTTTGAAGGAAGCTCTCAAAATCCTTGATGTCGGAGTCTGTCGCCACCGAGACCACCATGGGGTAAGTGATGACGGTGCCCACCATGCCAAAGCCGTTGATGGGGTCGTAGGGCAGTTTCTTGGACATGGCAACCGAGCTGGGGTGTCCTCCCGTGAGCAAGACCAAGTTGTAGCCATCGGGCGCTGACTTGGCCACAAAATCGTTGCCAATGAAGCCGCCGGCGCCCACTTTTTGTTCAACCACGAAGGGTTGACCCAAGCGCTCTGAGAGTTTTTGCGCCAACAGTCGGGTGACGATATCGGTGCTGCCCGCAGCGGGGAAACTCACCACAAAGCGAACCGGGTGATTGGGGTAATCGGTGGGGCTTTGTGCAAAGAGCAGCGTGCTCGAGCACCCCACCATGAGCCCAAGCGCGACGCGCGCCAGGGTGGTGGGCACGGCTGCACAGAAATCTGCACGCCTTCTCCAAAACGGTAAAAACATGGTGAACTCCCGTGCGCTCCTGGGTCTCAATCGTTCATGGGTGGCCGTGGGTCTTGAGACTGAGTGTTCTCAGTCAGTCAATGCAACGCCATCCAATCCAATCGAATCATTAAATCGGGTTCTGAACAGGTGAGCACTGGGAAATACCCGCGGGTGCTCGAACCCCACCGCGCCCCCGGTCAGCAGGGTACTTGAAGGACCTTGGACGTGAGCGCCATCGCACAGGCACTGCCCAACCAATGCCTAGGGTTAAACCGCTCTTTGGCGCGGCGCCAAGAGTGCTACATTGAAATCTCCTGGCTCTTTGAAGAGTCGTCGGTGGGTTCAAACAGTCACTTTGATTCGAGGTCTTACATGTACAAAAAACTCTCTGCAGTGGGCTGCTCGCACGCCCTGTCATCTTGCCCATGTGACTCTCAGTCCCTGGTGGTGCAAGACGGACAATGGAAGGTGCCCAGTCGGCGCCAAGTGTTAAAGACGGCGGCATTGGCCTGGGGCTCGAGCGCTGGCGCAGTTGCCGGTGTTGGTGCGCTTGCCGCTTTGGGCAGTCAAGAGAGTAGGGCGCAAACCCCCCCCATGCCCAAAGGCCCCTTGGTCGATACACACCATCACTTTTATCCACCGGAGTACTACAAGGCTTGGATGGACTACGAGGATCAGCGCAAGATTCCCCATTTCCCCCAAGTCGAGACTTGGAGTGTCGCCTCTGCGTTCAAGGACATGGACCAAGCGGGGGTGAGCAAAGCCATTTTGTCGCTGGCCTCCACCCCGGGCGTGTGGTTTGATTTGCCAGTGCCTGAGATCAACAAAATGGTCAAGATCGTCAACGATTATGGCGCGCGTCTGGTCAAAGAGCATCCCGCTCGCTTGGGGCTGTTTGCCGCGTTGACCATGCTCGATGTGCCCAGCACCTTGAAAGAAATTGACTACGCCTTCGATGTCCTCGGAGCCGATGGGGTGGGCATCCAAACCAACTATGGTGACAAGTGGCCTGGGCACCCGGATTTTGCGCCGATTTTTGCGGAACTCAACCGCAGAAAAGCCGTGGTCTATTTCCACCCCTTGGCCGCGGCTTGCTGTGGACGACTCGCCGTGGGCACCTTCCCGGCCGTGATCGAGGTGCCCCATGACACCACGCGGGCAGTCTTGAATTTGCTGCTGTCGGGCAGCTTCATGAAATATAGAGAGATCAAGTGGATCTTCTCGCACGCAGGGGGCACCATCCCGATGTTGGCCGGTCGAATCAACTTCTTTCACGGCAGCGCCAAAAACATGGCCCAAATCGCCCCCAATGGAATCGAGGCGGAGCTTAAGCGCTTGTACTACGACACGGCCAACGCCACCCACCCCGCCTCCATGGCGGCACTCATGAAACTCGTGCCCAGCACGCAAATTGTGTACGGCAGCGACTACCCCTATGTGCCGATGGACACCCAAGCGCAGGCCTTGAGCCAGCTCTCCTTGAGTGCGGATGTGGTGGAGCAAATTCGCCACACGAATGCAGAGCGCTTGCTCGGCAAGACTTGAGGAGGAAGCGCTTTGGTGTGACCGCTCGGGCTGTCATTGAGCTCAGCGAGTCGACCACCGCTCACCAAGGCTTGCGCATCTTGTAAGCTCGCTCACTGGCAGTTGTCCAAGTGATAGCACGCCACCAAGGTCAATAGCATTTGGTGGCATTGGTAATTGGGGGTGTTCTCACTGGAGCGCGTGAACAGCGCTTGAGCGGCATCGTTGAGATGTTTTTCCGCATTCAAATCGGGCCCCATCTTGGACTTTTTGCTTTGATCCAAAGACCCGGCTTGGAGCAAACTCTGGTGAGCTTGGCGCGCATTGACCAGTGCCAAGGCTTGGGTGCATTGGAGCGCCTGGGTGAACCTTTGCTTGGCGCTCAGATTCTCATAGGCCCAAGAGGGCATGGCCATGACGCCCGCAACACCCATGACCAGCAGAAATTGGGGTGGCTTCATGCTGGGGTCTGAGCGTGCTGGGTGTTTAAAACGCTGCCAAGTTGGCCTCGGGTGTGTCGTTGAGTGTGGTTCTTCGCAGCTCTCGGCGAGCGCTCAAGTTGTAGCGACGCCCCCGGTGCAAGGTGCTGCGGTTGTCCCACATGACGAGGTCACCCACTCGCCACTGGTGGGCGTAGACGAATGGCGCTTGGGTGGCATGCTCGAGCAAGTCCAGCAAGAAAATGCGCCCCTCGGCCACTGGCCAATCGATGATGCGGTGGGCATGCACCCCGACAAAGAGCAGCTTTCTGCCTGATCCTGGGTGGGTTTGCACGAGAGGCCAAATGGCCGGCGCAATGGCCTTCTTTTGCGCATCGGTGTAGGCGTCGTCTCCGAGCAATTGACGCGTGTGCAGTGCGTAGTGTTCCGCTGACAAGCCCTCGACCTCACGCTGGAGCTCGGGCGAGAGGGCGTCATAGGCCGCTCTCAAATCGGTGAACTCGGTGTTGCCGCCTTCAGCGGGAATGATCAAGGCGTGGAGCATGGAGTAGGCCGCCTTGGGCGACATAAAGGAGCTGTCGGAGTGCCACAGTTGATTGGCAAAACTCGATAAATTTTTGGGTGAGTCGCGTGGGTTGACTTCTCCATGGAGGTCGACATTGGAGATGTCGATGAGTCGCTCGTCGCTCAGGCGCTCTTTGCGTTTGAACACGCGCTTGAGTCCAATGTCCAAGGGGCCAAAGGATTCAGAGAATGCGATTTGCTGCTCTCCACTCAAATTCAGACCGCGCCAGACCAACACGGCGTACTCGTTCATGGCGGCGTTGATGGCTTTGCGGTCTTCATCCTTGAGGGGTTGGGTCACATCCACCCCGCAAGCTTCGGCCACAAACAAGGGGTGCAGGGGTTTGAGTTCTAGCGGCATGGTGTTTCTTTCGCCTCGGGGGGTGCTGTGGGGTATCGCGCTCGTGACTAATCGGCCGTGATTTTAGATTCGCTCACGACTTTGGACCATTTCTTCATCTCAGCGAGTAAAAAAGCATTGAATTCTTCGGGCTTGGAGGCGACGATGTCCATGGCAAACTCCTCGCTTCTTTTTTGCAGATCGGGCATGGCCATGACTTTGGCGATGTCACTTTGAATTTTTTGCACAACGGGCATCGGTGTGCCCTTGGGGGCGATGAAGCCGAGCAAAGCGTTCACATTGAAACCTGGCACCACCTCTTGCACCAAGGGGTAGTTGTAGCCCTTGAGTTTTTTGTCGCCCAAGGTGGCGATCACCTTCATCTTGCCCGCCTTCACATAAGGCATCACCGACAAAAAGGGATCCACCACCACCTCCAAGCGCCCGCCCAACAACTCGCCGTGGGCTTGCGCACTGCCTTTGTAGGGGATGTGGGCGATCTGAAAACCTGCGGTTTTTTTCAGCAACTCGGTGCCCAAGTGGGTGGTGCTGCCCGTTCCCGGTGTGCCGTAGCTCAACTTGTCGGGATTTTTCTTGGCATACGCAATCATCTCGCTCAAGGTATCAAACGGGGCATTGGGTTGGGCCACGATGGCGAGTTGCAAATTGGCCACCAAGGTGATGGGCTCGATGTCTTTGACCGAGTCGTAGGGCAGGGTTTTGTACAACGATGGATTGACCGCGAAGGCCGAGTTGATCATCCCGATGGTGTAGCCGTCAGGGCTGGACTTGGCCACATAGTCCACACCAATGACCGTTCCCGCACCTGCTTTGTAGTCAATGATCACGGGCTGCCCCCAGATCTCTTGCAGCTTCATGCCGATCAGGCGCCCGAGCGTGTCGGTGGGACCACCTGGGGGAAAAGGCACAATCATTTT
>CAISQQ010000362.1 GCA_903887655.1 uncultured Burkholderiales bacterium | reverse complement strand
GCTGCAGTTGAAGACTTAAATCAGACATAGGGACCTGACCTAAAGACTCCCCACAGGGAGAAGAGAAAAATCCGGTATTTTCCGGGGGAACCTTGAATTATATGTTTTTTACGAGCGGGCAGAACACTAAACCTCTAAAGAGGGCACAAAAACACAGATTTTTGACCCCGATCAGGCGGGCAGTCGAAGGATCAGGCTTGGTGAATGTCCCTGTGGTTTTTTTGCAAGAAGGGGTCGTTTTTCATGGTTTCTCGCGATTGCAAGGTCGCTCATCAAGCGCGAGCATCGAAAGGGAGTGGGTGTACAACGGCATCGTCTGCCTCTTTAGTTGTCCCTAGAAGAAGGCCTTTTGACAAAATTGAAGGAATTCGCGTTGGCAAACCTGTATTATTCCTTCCTTGACTGCCACAGCGCCTGATATGACCAAATCCAAAACCACTGCCTCTACGGGTGAGCCCCAACAGGCGCCCACACAAGAAAGCCCGCCGAGCTACGAGATTGCCGTGCAAGAACTTGACGCGTTGGTGCAACGCATGGAGTCTTCTCAGCTGCCGCTTGACCAGTTGCTGCAAGCTTATCAGCGGGGAGCGTATTTGCTGGGCTTTTGCCGCGACAAGCTTCAAAACATCGAGGACCAAATCAAAGTCTTGGACGAGGGGCAGCTCAAGCCCTGGCAAGGTGCGCTTTGATGTCCATCTCGAGCCACTTTGATGCGAGTGCTTGGGCTGAGCAAACGCGCCTTCGGGTGGAGCGGGCCTTGTCTGAATGGGTGCCTGAACACGCCAGTGCGGGACTCGGAGCGAGCATGCGGTACGCGGTCATGGGTGGGGGCAAGCGTTTGCGACCCCTCTTGTGCTTGGCCGCTCGACAAAGCGTGGCCGCACTGCAGCCTGCATGTTCCCCCGAGACCGGCGAGTTTCAAGATCTTCAGCACCATCACGCCTTGCTTGATGAAGCAGCAATCAGGGCCGCATGTGCGGTGGAGTTGATCCACGCCTACTCGCTGGTGCACGACGACATGCCTTGCATGGACAACGATGTTCTTCGGCGTGGTCAGCCCACCGTCCATGTTCAGTTTGGCCAGGCACAAGCCTTGCTCTGTGGGGACGCGCTGCAAGCACTGGCGTTTGAGCTCTTGACCCCAGAGGGCTCAAAACTTCAGGCGAGCATCCAAGTGCAGCTTTGCCGGCTCTTGAGTTCAGCCGCGGGCCACGCCGGCATGTGTGGAGGCCAAGCCATTGATTTGCAAAGTGTGGGGCTGCACCTCACCCGCCAAGCGCTCGAAGAGATGCATCAAAAGAAAACCGGCGCTTTGCTCACAGCCAGCGTCATGATGGGAGCGGCGTGTGCCGCTCCTGGGTCTTTGCCACCGGGCGCCCTAGACCAGCTGGAAGTTTACGCAGCCAATTTGGGCTTGGCGTTTCAGGTGGTGGATGATATTTTGGATGTGGTGGCCGATACCCAAACACTGGGCAAGACCGCGGGCAAGGACGCCAACATGGACAAGCCCACCTTTGTGTCCTTGCTCGGCTTGGGCGAGGCCCAAGCCTTGGCCCAACACCTTCACGATCAAGCCCAAGAGGCTTTGCTCGCGAGCCACTTGCCGCAAACACAAGCGCTCAGCGCCTTGGCCCGAGAGGTGATCGATCGGCCCTATTGATCCCCTTTGATGAGCGTGGGCGTTCAACCCTTTTTTGTGCCCTGGCCTCAACCCTCGGGGCCAACGTGCTTTTGAGCAGATTCAAATCAAATACAAGTGCAAAGTTAAACGACAACAACGACAACGATTTTTACCGACATGACCGAACTACTCCACGCCACCAACACCCCCGATGACTTGCGCCGGCTCTCGCGCTCGCAACTCAAACCCTTGGCCCAGGAACTGCGGGCCTTCTTGCTCCAAAGTGTCGCCAAAACCGGTGGACACTTGAGCTCGAACTTGGGCACGGTGGAATTGGCCATTGCCATTCACTATGTGTTCAACACCCCTCACGACCGCGTGGTTTGGGATGTGGGGCATCAAACCTATCCCCATAAAATTCTCACCGAGCGGCGCGAACGCATGACCACCTTGCGTCAACTCGGGGGCTTGAGTGGTTTTCCCAGACGCGATGAAAGCGAGTTCGATGCGTTTGGCACGGCGCACTCGTCAACGAGTATTTCGGCCGCTTTGGGCATGGCCATGGCGAGCGCCATCAAGGGCGAAAAGCGCCGCTCTATTGCCGTGATTGGCGACGGTGCCATGACCGCTGGCATGGCGTTTGAGGCACTCAACAATGCAGGGGTGTCCAAGGGCAACTTGCTGGTGATTCTCAACGACAACGACATGTCCATCAGCCCGCCGGTGGGCGCCTTGAACCGCTACTTGGCCCAACTCATGAGTGGGCGCTTTTATACCGCCGCCAAAGAGGTGGGCAAGCAAGTGCTCAAGGGCGCACCGCCTTTGTTCGAGTTGGCCAAACGTTTTGAAGAGCACGCCAAGGGCATGGTGGTGCCAGCGACCTTGTTCGAGCAGTTTGGCTTCAACTACATCGGTCCCATCGATGGCCATGACTTGGTGGCATTGGTGGCCACGCTGGAGAACCTCAGCCATTTGGAAGGTCCCCAATTTCTGCATGTGGTCACCAAAAAGGGACAAGGCTATGAGCTCGCCGAGGCCGATCCGGTGATGTACCACGGCCCGGGTCAATTCGACCCCAATGTGGGCATTGTGCCCTCGGGCAAGCCCAGCAAGAAGACCTTCACCCAGGTCTTTGGCGATTGGATTTGTGACATGGCCGCGGCCGATCCACGCTTGGTGGGCATCACCCCAGCGATGCGCGAAGGCTCAGGCTTGGTCGAATTTGAGCGGCGTTACCCTGAGCGCTACTTTGATGTGGGCATTGCAGAGCAGCACGCCTTGACCTTTGCCGCGGGCTTGGCCTGTGAAGGGCTCAAGCCGGTGGTGGCAATTTACTCAACCTTCTTGCAGCGCGCCTATGACCAGCTCATCCACGATGTGGCCCTGCAAAAGCTGCCCATGGTCTTGGCACTCGACCGTGCTGGCATTGTGGGGGCCGATGGGGCCACCCACGCTGGTGTCTTTGACATTGCTTTTTTAAGGTGTGTGCCCAACGTGAGTGTGGCGTGTCCAGCCGACGAGCCCGAGTGCCGAGCCTTGCTCACGACCGCATTTGAGCAAGACCATGTGGTGGCGGTGAGATACCCCAGAGGTGCGGGGGTGGGCTTGCCCGTGCCCCAGGACCTCTCGGTGTTGCCGTTTGGCCGCGGTGAGCTTCGCCGCCAAGGCCAAGGGGTCGCCATCTTGGCCTTTGGTGCGTTGCTCTATCCAGCCTTGGAGGTGGCCGAGCGCTTGAACCTCACGGTGGTGAATATGCGCTG
The DNA here is from genome assembly GCA_903887655.1 of uncultured Burkholderiales bacterium. Classification (GTDB taxonomy): domain Bacteria; phylum Pseudomonadota; class Gammaproteobacteria; order Burkholderiales; family Burkholderiaceae_C; genus Limnohabitans. Next base: position 14,226 of record CAISQQ010000362.1, on the reverse strand, counting down.
GGCCAAGCCCCTGGATCAGGCACTCTTGTTGAAAGTGGCCCAAGAGCACGAGGCCTTGGTGACCCTCGAGGAGGGGTGTGTGAGTGGGGGTGCGGGCAGTGCGGTCATGGAAGTGCTGCAAGCGCATGAGGTCTTGAAGCCCGTCTTGGTGCTGGGGATCGCAGACGAGTTCACCGAGCACGGCGACCCGGTCAAACTCATGGCTTTGCAAGGCTTGGATGCGTCCGGCATCGAGTCGCAAGTGCGAGCACGTTTTGGCAAGTGGCTGGCATCTTGACGCCTTCTGGCTTGTGCGTCACCTCTAGCGGCTGCGTCTCTGGCGCTTGAATCGCTCAGGTCGCTCACTGATGTTGTTGGGCCGCTCTTTTTAGCGGGTAAACCCGTGTCATGCTTGGGGTGCGACTCCTTAAAATTCAGAGGCAGTTTTCGCAGTTTGGCGCTGCGTGCCCCAATTGACCCATACCTTCAAGGGAGAGACTTCATGGAAAGACGCAATCTGATCAGAAACGCTGGCTTGGCTGGCATTTTGGCGACGGGCTTGGCCCCGGCGGTGCACGCCCAAGCCACGGTGCGTTGGCGCTTGGCATCGAGCTTCCCCAAGTCCCTGGACACGCTTTATGGCGGCGCCGAGGTGTTTGCCCAAACCGTCAAAAATCTCTCCGGTGGTAAATTTGAAATCACTGTTCACGGACCTGGCGAGCTCATGCCCGCCTTGGGCGTGGTGGATGGTGTGCAGCAGGGCTCGGTCGAGGCCTGTCACACGGCGGCCTATTACTTTTTTGGCAAAGACGAGACCTTTGCGCTGGGTTGTGGTATCCCCTTTGGTTTGAATTCACGCCAATCGACAGCTTGGATGCATGAGGGCAATGGCATGAAGTTGCTCAGAGAGTTTTACGCCAAGTACAACATCATCAATTTCCCCGCTGGCAACACTGGCGCACAAATGGCCGGATGGTTTAGAAAAGAGATCAAGTCCTTGGCCGACATGAAGGGCCTGAAGATGCGCATTGGCGGCTTTGGCGGCAAGGTGATTGAACGCCTGGGCGCTGTGCCACAAAACATCCCAGGTGGCGACATCTATCCCGCCCTAGAAAAAGGCACCATCGACGCGGCCGAGTGGATTGGTCCCTACGATGACTTGAAGCTCAATTTCAACAAGTTGGCCCCCTATTACTACTATCCTGGCTGGTGGGAGGGTGGTCCACAGTTGGATGTCTTCATCAACAACAAAGCCTTTGAGGCCTTGTCGGCAGAAAACCAAGCCATTGTCGCGGCCGCTGCGAGCGTGGCCCACACCTATGTGCAGGCCCGCTACGATGCCAAGAACCCTGCTGCTTTGAAGCAACTGGTGGGTTCAGGCACCAAACTCAAGCCCTTCCCGAAGGACGTGATGGCCTTTGCATTCAAAGAAGCGATGGCTTTTTACGATGAAATTTCCGCCAAAAATGAAAACTGGAAAAAGGTGTATACCGATTTCAGTAAATTCAGGGCCGATCAAAACATGTGGTTCAAAGTGGCCGAGAGTCCATTTGATAACTTCATGCAATCGCAAAAACTCTGAGCTTTTGAGCGGCGCATGAAGCGCTCATGAAGCGCTCATGAACCGCTCACGAACCGCGCATGAACCGCGCATGAACCACCCCTGAGCAGGCTCGGGATGGCCTGCTCAATTTGGCTGTGCGGCCAGGCTCAATGGCATACGTCAAACGCCAAATGGCTGGAAACGTTTGCTTCAAAGCTTTCGTCCCCCACCCCCCCAATGTATGAGCCTTCGCGTGTGCGTGTTGGCGCATCCTCACCCCAGTACGCCTTAGCGCTGCTTATTTTTTGGATTCCTCAGCGCTGGGTCCGACTGCCGGCTCCGACGCACTGTTGTCGTTCGAGTTGAAGGGATTGTTTTCATCGGGTGCGAGCTCGATCACCACGTTGTCAATGTCCACCGCTTGCTCCTTGTCCAAGAAGAAGGTGACACTTTGCGGCACAAAAATCACCACCACCACCAACAAGAGCTGCATGATCACCCAGGGTATGGCACCCAGGTAAATATCATTCGAGAGGATGGGCCGCGCTAGGCGCCCCTCTTTGAACAAAGTGTCGGCAATGCCGCGCAGGTAAAAGAGTGCAAAGCCAAAGGGCGGGTGCATGAAACTCGTTTGCATGTTCACGCACAAGAGCACCCCAAACCAGACCATATCGATGCCCAGTTTGGTGGCCACGGGTGCAAGCATGGGCAAGATGATGAAAGCGATTTCGAAGAAATCCAAAAAGAAGGCCAAAAAGAAAATAAAGAGATTCACCACCAACAAAAAGCCGACCTGGCCACCGGGCAGTCCTGTGAGCATGCTTTCGACCCACTTGGAGCCGTCCACTCCTTGAAAGACCATGGAAAACACCCGTGAGCCAATCAAGATGTAGACCACCATGGCGGTGAGTCGCATGGTGCTGTTCATGGCCTGCCACACCAGTGAGGTGCTCAGTCGCCCGTGCAGCGCAGCCAGCAGCAAAGCCCCCACACAACCCATGGCACCGGCTTCGGTGGGGGTGGCAATGGCGGTATGAATCCCGGGCAAGCCGCCCATGGAGCCCAGCACCGCAAAAATGAGAATGGCCGAGGGGATGATGCCCTTGAGGCACTTCGACCACAACGCCCAGCCCATCAAGGTGCGAGCCTGTCTGGGCACGCCGGGCACGTGGGAGGGTTTCACAATCCCCAGTGCAAAGGTGTAGAGGGCAAAAAAGCCCACCTGGAGAATGGCCGGTCCCCAAGCCCCTTTGTACATGTCGCCCACACTGCGCCCGAGCTGGTCGGCCATGACGATGAGTACCAAAGAGGGGGGAACGAGCTGGGTGATGGTGCCAGACGCGGCGAGCACCCCAGTGGCGTAGCGCATGTTGTAGCCGTAGCGCAGCATGACCGGCAAAGAGATCAAAGCCATGGCGATCACTTGACCGGCCACCGTGCCCGTGATGGCCCCCAAAATAAAGCCCACGATGATCACCGAGTAGCCCAGGCCCCCTTTGACCGGTCCAAAGAGCTGCCCCATCGAGTCGAGCATGTCTTCGGCCAAGCCGCATTTCTCCAAAATGGAGCCCATGAAGGTGAAAAAAGGAATGGCCAAGAGCAAATCATTGGACAAAATGCCAAACACATTGAGCGGCAAATTGGCCATGAAGTTGGCCGGAAACCAGTTCATTTCAATGGCAATAAACCCACAAATGAGCCCCAGGGCCGAGAGCGAAAACGCCACCGGAAAGCCAATGAGCATCACAACCACAAGGCTGGCAAACATGAGGGGAGCAAAGTTTTGCATCTGCATGGGGATTCGGGGCCTTTAGTGTCTAGTGGGGGTGTTCAGGGGCCAAGGGCGCGTGCACGCCAAGCGGCTTCATTGAAGCGGCGCCTCGTAGTGCGCATCGAGGGTGATGAAGCCGCGCAAATGGGCCACGCGTTTGATCACCTCGCTCAGGCCTTGCAAGCACATGAGACCAAACCCCAAGGGCAAGAGCAGCATGGCCGGCCAGCGCACCAAGCCACTCGCGTTGCTTGACATCTCCCCCGAGAGGTACATCTTGACAAAGAGTGGCCAGCTCAGCCAGACCATCAAGACCATCACGGGAAAGAGAAAAAACACAATGCCCAATAAATCGAGCCAAACTTGCGCGCGTTTGCTGATCTTGCCGTAAATCAAATCCACCCGCACGTGCTCATTGAGCTTCAAGACCCAAGGCGCACCAAGCATCACCATGGCGGCAAACATATACCATTGGATCTCAAGCCAGGCGTTGGAGCTCCAATCCAAGCCATAGCGCACAAAGGCATTGCCCGCTGAGACCAAGGCCGCCACCAACACGCAAAAACTCCCGACCTTGGCCAAGGTGTCACTCAAGTGGTCAATGCAGCGAGAAAAGGTTAGCCAATGTTTCACGGGTCAACTCCAGTTCTTGTCGCGCCAGCGCATGCCAGGGGGTGCTTGCTCAGGACCCATTGTAAAAGTCAGACTTCGGGGGTAAGAAGCGGTAGGGGCGCATGCGGCGCAACCTGCTTATTATCCCTCGTCTGAGGATCGACTCTTTTGAGCAGCGAAACTGCGCCACACCCAGGCCGCAAGGGGTGGCCCAAGTGCCCCAAGTCTACCCAGGCCCCAATTTCGAACCCCGCCGTGCGCTTGGGCCTTGATCAGGATCAAGTGGAGTTTGGTTTTTGTGGAAAATCAGGGTATAACCTGTTGGTCTTTGTTATCCCAGGTCATTAAATCATTGGTAACATCTGCACAGAAAACAGCCATCAATCCGGAGCGAACTATGCAATTGAACATGAATGTGAACCACAAGCCAGTCTCCCTGGAGGTTCAGCCCAACACCTTATTGGTCCAAGTCCTCAGAGAGTCCTTGCACTTGACCGGCACCCACGTGGGTTGCGACACGGCCCAGTGTGGCGCATGCACCGTGATCGTCAATGGCCAAAGCGTGAAGTCTTGCAACATGCTGGCGCTGCAAGCACAAGGCGCTCAAGTCACCACCATCGAAGGTCTGGCCCAAGCCGATGGCACCCTGCACCCCATGCAAGCCGCCTTCAAAGAGTGCCACGGCTTGCAATGCGGCTTTTGCACGCCCGGCATGGTCATGAGCGCGGTGGACTTGTGCACCCGCAGTCCCAACGCGAGCGAGGCGGAAATTCGCGAGCAACTCGAGGGCAATTTGTGCCGCTGCACGGGCTACCAAAATATCGTCAAGGCCGTTCAACTGGGCGCTTCTCACATGAAATAAGCCTTGTTAGGGGCTTTTTTTTGCTGTGAGCTCAATTCGGCGGCCTGCTGCCAAGGCCCAAGAGGATTTTCAATAAAAAGAGTCTTGCTCAACAAGACCCAGATTCCAAAATAACGAATTAGGAGACAAGACATGGGTGCATTTGATTTTTCTAAACTCCCCCACATCGGCGAGTCGGTCCTGCGCAAAGAGGATTACCGCTTTTTAACGGGCGCGGGCAACTACACCGACGACATTGATCTGCCCCTCATGACCCACGCGGTCTTTGTCCGCTCACCCCACGCCCATGCACGGGTGCTCAAGGTCGATATCACCCAGGCGCTCAAGAGCCACGGGGTGGTGAGCGTGCTCACCGGTGCCGATGTGGCGGATGCCAAAATCAATGGCTTGCCCTGTGGCTGGCTCATCACCAGCACCGATGGCCAACCGATGAAAGAGCCGCCCCACCCGATTTTGGCGCTCGATAAAGTGCGCTACGTCGGAGACCATGTGGCCATGGTGGTGGCGGAGACGCTGCAAGACGCCAAAAATGCGGCCGAATTGGTGGAAGTGGAGTACGAGGTGTTACCAGCTGTGGTGAGCATCCAAGACGTGAGCAACCCCAATCGCCACAACCCCACGCTGCACGAGCAAGCCCCTGACAACAAGTGCTATCACTGGGCCATTGGGGACGAGGCGCAAGTGGATGCGGCATTCAAAGGCGCGGCCCACATCACCAAAATTGACCTCTCCAACAACCGGTTGGTGCCCAACGCCATGGAGCCGCGCGCAGCGATTGGCTCATACAGCCGAGCCAACGACGAGTACACCTTGTATGTCTCCAATCAAAACCCACACGTCGAGCGCCTCCTCCTCACGGCCTTTGTGATGGGTTTGCCCGAGCACAAAGTGCGCGTGATTGCGCCCGATGTGGGCGGTGGTTTTGGCTCCAAAATCTATCTTTATGCAGAAGATGTGTGTTTGACCTGGGCGAGCAAAAAACTCAACCGCAACATCAAATGGACGGCCGACCGCTCCGAGGCGTTTTTGAGCGACGCACATGGTCGTGACCACCAATCTCACGCTGAATTGGCCATGGACGCCAAGGGGCAGTTTTTGGCCCTGAAGGTTCACACCCACGCCAATTTGGGCGCGTATTTGTCCACCTTTGCCACCGCTGTGCCCACGATTTTGTACGCAACGCTTTTGGCTGGGCAGTACAAAACTCCCCAAATCCACGTCCAAGTTGACGCCTGGTTCACCAACACCGCACCCGTGGACGCCTACCGCGGTGCCGGTCGGCCTGAGGCGAGCTATTTGATCGAGCGCATCATCTCGCGCGCGGCGCAAGAGATGGGCATGAGCCAAGCTCAAATCAGAAAAATCAATTACATCGATCAGTTCCCCTACCAAACGCCGGTGGCTTTGCAGTACGACACGGGTGACTTTCATGCCTGCTTGAACCAAGCGGAGTTGAAGGCCGACGTGGCGGGCTTTCAAGCCCGACAAGCCGCCTCCAAGGCCAAGGGCTTGCTGCGCGGCTTGGGCTATTCGAGCTACATCGAGGCGTGTGGTATTGCGCCGAGCAACATCGCTGGTGCCTTGGGCGCGCGTGCCGGGCTCTTTGAATGCGGTGAAATCCGAGTGCACCCGACCGGCAGCGTCACGGTCTTTACAGGATCGCACAGCCACGGACAAGGCCACGAGACCACCTTTGCCCAGGTGGTGGCCGCGCGGCTGGGGATCGCGGTCGATCAAATCGATGTGGTGCACGGTGACACCGGGCGTGTGCCCTTTGGGATGGGGACCTACGGCTCGCGCTCTATTTCAGTCGGTGGAGCGGCCATCATGAAAGCCTTGGACAAAATCGAGACCAAGGCCAAGAAAATTGCCGCGCATTTGATGGAGGCCTCCGACAGCGATGTGGAGTTTGTGAATGGCGAGTTCCGCGTCAAAGGCACCGACAAGATGGTCACCTTCGGGCAAGTGGCTTTGACCGCCTATGTCCCACACAACTATCCATTGGAGACGCTCGAGCCAGGTCTCAATGAGACGGCTTTTTATGATCCGACCAATTTCACCTTCCCCGCTGGCACCTACATTGCTGAAGTTGAGGTGGATCCGCAAACGGGGGTGACTCGCTTGGACCGCTTCACCGCGGTGGACGACTTTGGCACCCTCATCAACCCCATGATTGTGGAGGGCCAAGTGCACGGTGGCTTGGTGCAAGGCATAGGCCAAGCTTTGCTGGAGAATTGCACCTATGATCCTGAAACGGGACAACTGCTCACGGGCTCCTTCATGGACTACGCCATGCCGCGCGCCGATGACTTCCCGCATTTTGAGATTGGGCATGTCTGCACCCCTTGTACCCACAATCCCTTGGGGACCAAAGGCTGTGGTGAGGCCGGTGCCATTGGCTCGCCTCCAGCGGTGATCAATGCGATTTTGGACGCCCTTCAGCCCTTGGGTGTGAAAGACCTGGACATGCCGGCCACTCCCCACCGTGTTTGGCAAGCCATTCAGGCAGTCCAGTCATAATTGGTATAACATTCGTGTAATTCTTGATCGAGAGAAAGAGCCAGACCATGTACGCATTCAATTACCAACGCCCCAGTAGCCTTCAAGAGGCGTCCTCACTCATTCACAGTGGTGGTCAAGCCCTGGCGGGTGGACAAACACTGCTCGCATCCATGAAGTTGCGCTTGAGCAGTCCTGAGAGCTTGGTGGATTTGTCCCAAATTGCTGAACTCCAAGAGATCAAACTCGACGGCCAACATGTGGTGATTGGCGCCATGGTCAAGCACGCGCAAGTGGCGAGCAACGCCACCGTGCGTCAACATCTGCCCGCCCTGGCCGATTTGGCCGCCCACATTGGCGACAAACAAGTTCGTGCCATGGGCACCCTCGGGGGGTCGGTCGCCAACAACGACCCGAGTGCCTGCTATCCAAGCGCCGTGCTCGCCTTGGGGGCCCATATCCACACGAATCAGCGTGTCATAGCGGCCCACGATTTCTTTTTGGGCATGTTCAGCACCGCCCTCGAAGCGGGTGAATTGATCACCGCCATTTCATTTCCCATTCCTAAAAAAGCGGTGTACTTGAAGTTCAAGCAACAAGCCTCGCGTTTTGCATTGGTGGGAATTTTCATGGCGCAAATGGCCGACGGTGTGCGCGTGGCCATCACCGGTGCGAGCCAGCAAGGTGTGTTTCGCCACGCGGGTCTAGAAGCCGCGCTCAATCACAGCTTCACGGTGGAGTCTGCCGCTGGCGTGACCATTGAGGAGACCGATTTGAACCACGACATCCATGCCTCTGCGGCTTACCGAGCCCACATGATCAGTGTTCAAGCCCAACGCGCCGTCAAGCACCTCTTGGGATGATGTCGGTTGATGGCCTGATTGCGGCTTTTCGCGCGCAAGGCTACGAAGCGGACCGAGCAACGGCCACATCGGTCTATTTGTCGCTCACCCTGGAGCGCCCATTGCTCTTGGAAGGCGAGCCCGGGGTTGGCAAGACCGAGCTGGCCAAGGCCTTGGCCAAGGTGCTGGGTCGCAGTCTCTTGAGGCTGCAATGCTACGACGGCTTGGAGCTCAGGGACGCGTTGTACGAATGGAATTACGCGGCTCAAATGTTGCACTTGCGTGCCGCTGGCGTTCACGATGCCGCCAGCGCCCAAGGCCATGCCCCCAACCCTGCGCCCACGTCGGCCTTGGAGCAAGAGGTTTACCAATCCAAATACCTCATTCGTCGCCCTTTACTCCAAGCGCTCGAAGCGCCCGCACCGGGAGCGGTCTTGCTCATTGATGAGGTCGATCGCGCTGACGAGCCCTTTGAAGCTTTTTTATTGGAATACTTGGGCGAGTACCAGGTGAGTATTCCGGAGTTGGGCACCATCAAAGCCCAGACCAAGCCGGTGACCATTTTGACGAGCAACCGCACACGCGACTTGAACGATGCGGTCAAGCGCCGGTGTTTATTCCATTGGATGGATTACCCTGATCGTGAGCGTGAGTTGAGCATTTTGCGCAGCCAAGTGCCTGAGGCCTCTCAAGCGTTGAGTGAACAAGTCTCGCGCATTGTCAACAAACTGCGCTCGGCCCCATTTGCCGATGCCTTTTCCCGCTCACCTGGCATTGCTGAGAGTGTCGAGTGGGCGCGTGCCTTGGTGGCGCTCAACACGCTGGTGGTCGATCCAGAGGTCATCAGCGACACGGCGGGTATTTTGTTCAAGCAGCGCGAGGACGTCGCACAGCTCTTGCCCATGTCCCATGCGCTTTTGAGCCCGGACAGCGAAGACGCCGTTTAGGGCAGACCCAACATGCAACTGGGTGACGCGCGAACGGGCAAATGGCCGATCAATTTGCTCGGTTTTGCCAGAGCGCTCCGCCGCTCGGGCGTGCCCATGGACAGTGCCAAGATCGCCTTGGCGCTCCAAGCCGCCATGGCCGTGGGTCTTGAGAACAAAGCCGATCTCCAAACGGCCTTGTCTTGTGTGCTCATCTGTCGCTTGGAAGACCGTGCCGTGTTTCAAGAGCTCTTTGACGCCTACTTCAAAGACCCCAAGGTGGCGAATCAGTTGCTCGCGCAAATGCTCCCCAGCACCGAAGGCCAAGCCCAGGCCAATAAAAGAAAGCCCCGGGTCAACGAGGCATTGAATCCCAAGCGGCGCCAAGAGTCTCATCAAGATCCCAAAAAAGACACCGAGTTTGAATGGGATGCGACCATGACGGCGAGCGACTTGGTGCGCTTGAGGCAGTCGGATTTTGGGGCATTGGGTGCTGAGGAGTTCAAGCTCGTGCAGCGCTTGGCCTTGCAAATTCCCATGGTCTTGCCCACGTGCATCACCCGGCGACAAACCGCCAGCAAGCGCGGGCGCGGGTTGAATTGGCCACGCGCTTTTCGCCAAGCACTCCAAACGGAGGGCGAGTTCTTGCTCTTACCCAAGCGCGGCCCCCGGCGTCGCCCCTTGCCCTTGATGATCATTGTGGATATCTCTGGCTCCATGGAGCGCTATGCCCGCTTGTTGCTGGCTTTTTTGCACCAAGCCACGAGGTCATACCCCGAGCGTGAGGTGATGGTTTTTGGCACCGAGCTCACCCGCTTGAGTGCGGTTTTTCAATGTGCCGATCCCGATGAAATGCTCCAAGGGGTCAATGAAACGGTGAAAGACTTTGCCGCGGGGACTTTGCTCGGACGCTCCTTGCATCAGCTCCAAGTCCACCATCCCCGCACCCTGGTGGCCAAGCGCAGTGTCGTGCTCTTGATCACCGATGGCTTGGACACCGGCGAGAGCCAGGCGTTGGAGACGGCCTTGCAGTGGCTCAAGCGCCACTGCAAAACCCTTTGCTGGCTCAACCCATTGCTTCGATTTGAGGGCTACGAGCCCTTGGCCAAGGGGGCTAGTTTGCTCGATCGCTATGCGGATGCCAAAATAGCGATTCACAATTTAAGCCATCTTGAGCAGTTGGCCCGGGCTCTGGCTCGTGTGGTGAGCGCCAAGCGAGAGTAAGATCGCGCCTAATGGATGCCAATTCTGGCATTGTTGAATCAACTCATGGAGAATTTCCCCTATGGACATGCAAGGCAATAGACAACTCGGTGTGACCCAGCAGCAAGCTTGGGAGGCGCTCAACAACCCGGACGTGCTCAAGGCGTGTATTCCTGGATGCGACAAAATTGAGTCGGTCTCGCCTGAGCAGTTTGTCATTGGGATGGCCCTCAAGATTGGCCCGGTTTCCGCCAAATTCAGCGGCAAAATCAGCCTCTCAGAAATGAATCCCCCAGCGAGCTATACCCTCAACTTTGAGGGTCAAGGGGGCGTGGCGGGGTTCGGTAAGGGTGTTGCCCACGTCCAACTCATCCCCAATGAAGCGGGTTGTGAATTGAGCTACCAAGTCAATGCCCAAGTGGGGGGCAAAATTGCACAATTGGGTCAGCGTTTGATCGATGGGGCTGCCAAATCCTTGTCAGAAGAGTTTTTCAAGAAATTTGACGCTCAAACCCAGGTCATCCTGAGCGCGTCCAATGCGGCGGCCGATCAAGAATCCAGTGCCATTGACTCGCACAGTACCCAGACTGCAACTGAGCAGGCCAAGAGCTCACTCTTTACCGTGACCAACATGGTCATTGCTGCAGCCGTGTTGGTGGCTGTGTACTTCGTCTTGCGCTGATAAATAAGTCTCAACCGCGACCCGCAAGCCTTGACAAGCGCCCCAATTGGGCACGCTGCCCCAAGCTTGACGCGGGCTGAGGCTTGAGAGCTCAACGATTGAGAATTCCAACGCCAGCCTCAGGAACCTTTTGAACATGCACGCTGACTTGAAGCCTGGCTTGATTGCTCTGCACAGCAACCGGTTGGAAGGCCTGGCCCAGACCTTGTCGGCTTGGGTGGAGCGCTATCCTTTGGAGCCCTTGGAGAGCGAGCGCGTGATCACTCTCTCGGGCGCAGTGGCCGAGTGGTACAAAATTTGGATGGCCCGAGAGCATGGTGTGTTTGGCGCGAGCAGCGTTGACATGCCGGGGCGAATGATTTGGGGCTTGTACCGTTCCCTCTTCGATGCCGAGTCGACCTTGATGAGTTCGGCGACTGACCAAAAGACGCTGGTCTGGCGTCTCATGCGGCTCTTGCCGGCCTCCTTTGATCAGCCCGAGTTCGCAGTGTTGAAGGACTATGTGCACCAAGGCGGTGACAAAGCCCACTATGAGCTGGCCAAGAAAATTGCCGATCTTTTTGACTCGTACCAAATTTACCGAGCCGATTGGCTAAGGTCTTGGGAGAAGGGCGAGCGGGTGTTGTGGTCGTCCCAAGGTCAAGCCAAAGCGATGGAGAGCGATCAGCTGTGGCAAGCGAAGTTGTGGCACAGTGTCGTGCAAGAGCTCGATGCCGCGCAGCGCCAGAGCGTGAGGAGCACCATGCACCAAGAGGCCATGGACATCTTGGGCGGTTTGGCCCAGGCCCCCCAGAAATGGCCCAGGCGCTTGATTTTGTTTGGTGTGACCGCCTTGCCGCTACAAGTGCTGGAGTTTTTGGCGCAGATGTCAAAATTCACCCAAGTTATCCTGTGTGTGCACAGTCCTTGCCAGTACCACTGGGGTGACATCATGCAAGGCCGAGAATTCTTTCTCAGTCACAAAAAACGCTTTCAAAACCGCGGTGGTGTTGATTTGAGCACCACCCCGATGGATCAAATGCACCTGCATGCCAATGCCTTGCTCGCGCAGTGGGGCAGGCAGTCCCGAGATTTTGTGCGCCAGCTCGATCAATTTGACGATGTGCAAAAGACCCGAGAAGATTTTGATCATTTAAGGCTCGATCTCTTTGAGCACGGACAAGGCGAGACGCCCAGTATGCTCCAGCGGCTGCAACACCAAATCCGTGATTTGGAGCCAGCCTGCGCCCATGACCCCAGCCTCGATGGCGAGCGCGCAACCCCACCGATCGATGGATCGGTCGTGTTCCATGTGGCTCACAACTTGACGCGTGAATTGGAGGTCTTGCACGACCAGTTGTTGGCCTTGATGATGCCCAGCGAGGAGCGTGCACAAATCGACCCCAAAGACATCGTGGTGATGTGTCCGAATGTGAGTGAGAGCAAGGCCGCCATTGAGGCCATCTTTGGTCAATACGCACCACACGATGCGAGATTCATTCCTTTTGATGTCGCGGATACGCAAGCGCTGCAGAGCCACCCCATGATGCTGCAGCTGCAGTGGTTGCTGCACATGGGCAGCAGCCGCTGCACCTTGAGTGAGGTGATGGACTTTGCGGCGTCGAGCTTTGTGGCGGCGCGTTTTGACTTGGAGCGCGCCGACGTCGAGCAGCTCCACGAGTGGCTCGTTGACAGCGGTGTGCGTTGGGGCTTGAGTGAGGAGCAGCGAGCAGCCCTGGGATTCTCAGCCAACGGATCGATTCACACCTTTGCCTTTGGCTTGAAGCGAATGCTCCTGGGCTTGGCCACCGGGGCGATGGAGCTCACCGATCCCTTGCAAGAGATCCAAGACATCGAGCCCATGACCAGCGTGAGTGGTTTGGAGGCGCAAATACTGGGCCGATTGGATGACTTGCTCCAAGGTCTGCAAAACTGGTGGTCTTGGTCTCAGCAGCCCGTCAAAGCTTCGGAATGGATTACGCGCTACCAGCAGTTGTTGGGCCAATTCTTCAAGTCCACCAACAATGAGGAGTCGGTTGTGCTTCAGTCGCTGTCGCGCAGTTTGTTCACCTGGGGGGAAGCGTTGATGACTGCCCAATACGATGAGGTGTTGCAACCCAGCGTTGCGCATGCGGCTTGGGCCGATCACATTCAAATCACCCCCCAAAAGCAGCGACTCTTGGCCTCGGGGGTGACGTTTTGCTCGATCAAGTCGCTCAGAACGGTGCCCTTCAAAGTCATTTGTATGGTGGGGATGAACGAGGGGGACTTCCCCACGCGGCAACCATCGCAAGATTTTGATTTGACCAAGGACCCCAAACTTCAACGCGTGGGCGATCAGTCAAGAGCCGAAGACGACCGCGCCATGATGCTCGAGACGCTGTTGGCTGCGCGTGAAGTCTTGTACATCAGTTGGAGTGGATTCAGCCCCAGAGACAACTCCACCAAGCCCGCGTCCGTGCTGGTGACTCAACTTAGACAATACATGGCCGCACAGTGGGGGGAGGAGGTGCTCCAACTCTCGACCACCGAGCATCCCATGCAGCCTTTCAATCGGGCCTATTTTGAAGAAGGCAGCCCATTGAGCACGTTTGCAGGGGAGTGGCGAGACATTCATCTCGAGCGACAAACCAGCTCATCACAGGTGGAGGCCATACCAGACGCCCCGAGGAGCCACTCTAGAGCCTCAGAGCGACCCGCATGGGGTGTTCGATCCTTGGGTCATGTCAACTCCAAGTCCCAAGAACTTCTCACTCACGCGTGGACTTCGCTAGAGACCTCGCGATTGCTGGCTTTTTACAAAAATCCTGTGAAAGACTATTTTGTTCATGCCTTGAGTGTGAACTTCAAAACCTTGGATCTCGAGCTCGAGGACCATGACCGAGAAGTCTTTCGGCTCAAGGGATTGGCCTTGTTTGATGTCAAGGATCGTCTCTTGAAAACCTTTGTGGAGCAGCCTGACAAGCTCGCTCACATCGAGGAGCATATCGCGCGAGAAATTCAACGACTCAAGCGCTCAGGTCTGTGGATGGTGGGCGCCATGGGCGAGTTGTTTGAAGCACAACTGCAAGCAGAATTGAGCCAGGTCTTGCAGCAGTACCAAGTGTTGACGCAGTCCTTGGTGCAGGCCCAACCCCAACCCCTAGACCGTGAGCTCAAACCTCTTGCCTATTCAATCGCGATGCCCGAGCTCCATGAGGGCTGCGTGCTCACGGGGCAGTTGAAGTGGTCGGGTCAGTTCAATGATGGCGAGCGTCGTCAATTGTTGACGCTGCAGGACAATACAATGAAATGCAGCCAAGGCCGGCGTCACGACTTGCTGCTGGGT